>JBBQIY010000065.1:0-8724 GCA_038325415.1 Kiritimatiellia bacterium | reverse complement strand
GCCATTCTTTTATGGTGTCGCAAGAACAGGGACATGAATTATTTTGTCTAACTCCGTGTAAGTGCTTGATTTCCAACTTCTGACTCCTGTCTCCTGTCTTCTGACTCCTGTGGGCGTCAAACTATGTTGACGCCCACCCGGATGATTTTATCAGTTTATGCAGGTGTTGACATTGCATAGGTTATTCTCGTATACTACAGATTTGTCACGGTGACAATTATCATTATTTGATGCGGTAAAATGAATCAATTCGCATGTTTAAGCGATTAAAACGAAAATTAAAACAATGTCTCCGATAAAGATAGACAAGTTGCCAGGCGTTAAATCCATTCAAGACAAACGGATTTTAGCGTTATTCTCCGATGCCATCGATGAAGGGCGTTCTGCACTACAGAAGGGGATTAAGGAGCGAAAGAAGCGAGAGGAACGCAACCAAAGGGACTGGTCAGCCTTTCGTTTTTAGTCCATTGCTTGCCGCCGGAACTGAAAAAAACGGAGTGCTTATCTAAAAACGATGGAAATCTGCCATGTAACATCAATTCGGAGTATTTGGGAGTTATTGAGCTGTTTAGGGATATCAGAAGGTCACCCTATTCCCTTATACAAAATTCTTTTTTCTCTTGAAAGAAAGGGATATTTGGAGACCGTATTGATCCTTCCTAGCAGCGACTCGGAACAACTGACAGCAGAGTGCCAATTCCAGAGACGTTCTTTAGAGTTGTGCCGGCGCATCCTTTTCTTTAAGGGGAATCCATTATCGTCTGGCGAAAGCACACCTTCAATTGAGTGTGGCGGTTATTGCGATCTTCGCTCGGACGGCAGTGTTGTCGAAGCGTTTATTACAACGAAAACAGTTAAAAACGCTGTATCTGAAAGATATGCATTTTTCCCATGTGCATTTACACGAAACATCAATGTGCCGTTAGCAGACGGGAGTTCGGCGACCTTTGAGGTTTCTGGTTTCCATTACATTGAGAAGAACAAGCATGAGACCATGTGCGCTCAGGCGGCCCTTTATGGTGTTGTCCAGTATTGGCAGCAAAAAGCTGGTCTATTCAAAGAGGTTAAGACAACTATCGACATTAATGAGCAGTCTGGGGTTTCCCAAGACGATGCAATGTTGGCGTCAAATTCAGGTCGCGGTTTAAGTTTAGACGAAATACGGATTTTTTTTGAAAGAAATAAAGTTCCCTACTGGATAGACAACTACGTTTACTTAACGCAAAACGCGATAAAGCGGGAATGTGTTCTTCAGGATATCTATGGTTTTGTTGAATCTGGGATGCCTGTGATTGCCGGTATCAAAACGGATTCTGGCATGCATGCCATTACGATCATCGGGCATACTTTTGATAAAAACAGTTGGCGTGCCATGGCGGATGTAGGCTACTCCTATCTTGCCAAAGATAAGCAGCCTTGTTTTCTGCCGAACGTCATCTGGGTGGAGAACCTCATTGTTGTTGACGATAATTTTGGGCCGTATCATTTCTTTCCATCTCGTGATATCGAAAGCATGATTGCGGCACTTTTTGTTCCAGTTCCTGTTGAAAACATCATTCGTCCGCATGAAGCCATGCAAATGGTTGTGACCCACGCTCTGTTTTCGAAGAAATTCATTGAGTCGATACGCTTGCTTCTTGCTAAAAAAGGGACACATCTTTTACCCGAGAACGAGCAATGGATTGATATTTTTTTAAAACATCTCGAAGTTAATTGTGGAGACGGGTTAGTCCTACGTCCTATTTTGCGAAAAGCCATCCAAATTTCAGGTGTATACAAAGATCATGAATTTGAAAGCACGCTTCATACGGTCTTTCAATCAATGGGTTCTGATTCGTATTTTTGGGTAGTGGAGTTCAGTTGGCCTGACGTGTTTTGTTTTCGCCAATCTCGATGTGGATCTATGATTTTTGGGGCGTCAGATTCGAGTCTTGCTTTTCTTGTCTTTCATTTACCTGGAATTTTGTTGATCAAGAGCGGAGAAGACTTCGTGTGGAAAATTGCGGAAAAGGAAGATGCTCCGCATCCGCATGTGAAGCCCGGTTGATATATTTGATAGGTCTCATGATGTTTAAAGATATTGATATTACCTCCCTAAAAACGCCGTTTTATCTCCTAGATGAACGGCTACTGGTTCGAAACCTTGAAATCATGGCTTCGGTTATGAAGCGCACAGGTTGCCGGATACTGCTCGCCCAGAAGGGCTTTTCGATGTTCAGCGAATACCCGCTGATACGTCAATACTTGTGTGGGACAACCGCGAGCTCACTTTTTGAGGCGCGATTGGGGCATGAGGAAATGGGGGGTGAAGTTCACATTTTTAGTCCAGCCTATTCCGCGGTCGACTTTCCTGAAGTCGTCAAGATCTGTGATCATATCGTGTTTAATTCGATGAAACAGTGGGTTTCGCATCGCGATCAGATCAAGGCCAGCGGACGTAAAATCGAATGCGGTCTTCGCGTCAACCACGGCTATTCAGAAATCGATGTCGATATGTACAACCCTTGTGCTCTCGGATCGCGTCTCGGCATTCCACGAAAGGAACTTGACGAGTCGCAACTTGAGGGGATTACCGGTCTGCATTTCCACACGATGTGTGAACAAAACTCCGATACCCTCCAGCGGACGCTGCCACATTTCGAAGCGAATTTTGGCGATTTGATTCCGAAAATGAAATGGGTTAACTTCGGCGGTGGACACCACATTACACGCCCCGATTATGATGTCGATTTGCTTGTTGAATGCGTGTCGAAATTTCAGGACAAGTATGGCGTTCTCGTTTATCTGGAACCCGGCGAAGCGGTTGCGCTTAACACAGGTTATTTGGTTGCGGAAGTGCTCGATGTGAACGAATACGAAGTTCCTGTTGCCATTCTCGACACGTCGGCGGCCTGTCACATGCCAGATGTTCTTGAGATGCCGTATCGGCCTGAGATTATCGGTGCGGGTAAGGAAGGGGAGAAGCCGTATTCGTATCGACTCGGCGGTCCTACCTGCCTTGCCGGCGATGTCATCGGAACGTATTCCTTTGACCAAAAGCTCAAAGAAGGTGATCAGCTTGTCTTTTGCGATATGGCGCACTATACCATGGTGAAAAACAACACCTTCAACGGCATTAATTTGCCGTCGATTGCGCGTCGCACGCTTGACGGAAATGTAGAGCTGATTAAGCGCTTCGCCTATGCCGATTTCAAGGAGCGACTTTCTTAAGGCTTTCGTAAGACTTGTCTATAATTTGAAGTCTTTTGGAAAGGCTGTTTCAACGAACGGAGGGGGGACTTTCCTGTCCCCCATTCGTACGGGGACAGGAATGTCCCCGCTCCTGTGGAATTCACAAAAGCTCGCGCCAACATTTTGGGAACCCAAAGTGGCAGAGCCGTCTCGGCTCTGTTCGTTCAGCGGCGAGACGCCGCTGCCACTTTCCCTATCTTGCCAAAAATAGATCAGGACAAAGTTTTAAGAACAGAAAAGATATCCAATCGTTTTCTCGCAGTCGCACCCACGTGGCTGGCTTGTATCCGAAAATCAAGTGAATTCCGTTTTTTGTATGGGATGACAGTGGACTTTTTCATATTTTTGGATCAAATTCTCGTATTTTCACCTTTCTGGCCAGATGATATTGTTCGTAAAGCATTCTTATTCAACATTTTAGAAAACATAGATATTTAAATACTTATGTTCTTGACTCGCTGACTCAGATTTGATAGTCTTGCTCGCATTCGATAAATAAAGAGTAATGTTATTTTATCGATCTATTTGAATCCAAACACAAACGAAATGGAATAAGCCATGAGCAAAGAAATCAAAAAAGAGATGTCTGTCGCAGCGGCTGTACCGGCCGTCCAACCGACAACAGAAGTGGATGAAGTGAAGAGGATGGATGAGATTATTGAGCAAGTAAAAGTGGCTCAGAAACAATACTCGACCTTTTCTCAGAAGCAGGTCGACGACATATTCCGCGCGGCGGCCCTAGCCGCCACGGAGGCCCGAATTCCCCTCGCGCAGATGGCTGTTGCAGAGACAGGGATGGGCGTGGTTGAGGACAAGGTAATCAAGAATCACTTCGCCTCTGAATACGTCTACAACAAGTACAAGAACGACAAGACCTGCGGGGAAGTGGAAAGCGATGTTGCGTCCGGTATCTTTAAGGTTGCTGAACCGCTCGGAATTATCGCCGGTATCGTTCCGACCACGAACCCAACGTCCACGGCGATTTTCAAATCGCTGCTCGCACTCAAGACGCGTAATGGCATTATCTTCAGTCCACACCCGCGAGCGAAGAAGAGCACCGTGGCGGCAGCGAAAATCGTTCGCGATGCCGCGGTGAAGGCTGGCGCTCCTGCCAACATCATCAGTTGGATCGAGGAGCCAACGCTTGTGATGAGTCAGCACCTGATGGGGCACAAGGACATCAATCTGATTCTCGCAACGGGTGGTCCGGGAATGGTGAAGGCCGCTTACTCCAGCGGTGTTCCCGCTCTCGGTGTTGGCCCTGGAAACACGCCCGCCATCTTTGATGAAACGTGCGATATCCAGATGGCCGTTAGCTCTGTCTTGCAGAGCAAAACATTTGACAACGGCATGATCTGCGCATCCGAGCAGTCGGTCGTTGTTGTGGATGCAATCTATGACGCAGTGAAGACCGAATTTGTGAAGCGCGGTGCCTATATGCTCAACAAGGCCGAGGCGGTGAAAGTCGCAGCGGTGATCGTCGTGAATGGCAAGCTCAATGCGGCCATTGTTGGACAAACGGCCGTCACGATTGCAGAAATGTCGGGGCTGAAAATTCCCGACTATTCGAAGGTGCTCATTGGCGAAACGGACGGCGTTGGTCCTGAGTATCCGTTCAGCGTTGAGAAGCTCTCACCAGTTCTGGCGATGTACCGTGTGAAGGATTTCGCGGCATCCCTTGATAAGGCTCGCGATCTACTGGCATTTGGTGGTCTCGGCCACACGAGTGTGCTGTACACGAACCCGCGCAACAGCGATCGGATTGACGAATTCGGCAGTCGCATGAAAACGTGCCGCTCCCTCATCAACATGCCTGCCAGTCAGGGCGCAATCGGTGACGTTTACAACTTCAAGCTCGACCCGTCGTTGACCCTCGGGTGCGGTTCCTGGGGTGGTAACTCGGTAAGCCAGAACGTCGCGCCGAAACATCTCCTCAATATCAAGACGATCGCTGAAAGGAGAGAGAACATGCTGTGGTTCCGGGTGCCCGCGAAAATTTATTTCAAATATGGCTGTTTGGGGGAGGCGCTTACCGACCTTTCCGAAGGCGGCAGGAAGCGTGCGTTTATTGTGACCGATCGCTTCTTGCATAACAACGGCATGTTGGAGGATGTGATCGTTCCTCTCGAGCGGATGGGGTTCAAAATTGAAATCTTCTCTGATGTTCAGCCCGATCCGACTCTCGGCGCGGCGTATGATGGTCTCGCCCGAATGAACGCATTCAAGCCAGACACGATCATCGCTGTCGGCGGCGGCTCGCCGATGGATGCGGCGAAGATCATGTGGTTGCTCTACGAGCACCCGGAAGTGCAGTTTGAGGATATCGCGATGCGTTTTATGGACATTCGTAAACGTGTTTACAAGTTCCCGCATTTGGGAGCGAAAGCAACGCTGGTGGCGATTCCCACAACTTCTGGAACCGGTTCTGAAGTGACGCCCTTTGCGGTCATCACCGATGAGAAGACGGGCAACAAGTATCCGCTTGCAGATTATGAGTTGACGCCAGACATCGCGATTGTTGATTCCAAGCTGGCGATGGGAATGCCCAAAAAACTTACAGCGGCAAGCGGCATCGACGTCCTCGCCCATGCGCTGGAAGCGCGAGTCTCGGTTATGGCTAGCGAGTATACCAACGCCTTGGCACGGGAAGCGGCGCGCCTGGTCTTTAAGTACCTGCCTGAGGCTTATGATTGCCCAGACAGCGAGAAGGCACGTGAGAAGATCCACCACGCCTCCACGATCGCTGGAATGGCCTTTGCCAATGCGTTCCTCGGCCTTTGCCACTCCATGGCGCACAAGCTCGGGGCTAAGTTCCACATTCCGCATGGCATTTCAAATGCACTGCTCCTCAGTCACGTTATTCGGTTCAATGGAACGGGCAAACCGACCAAACAAGGCACCTTCTCGCAGTACAAGTATCCTGAGGCGAAGGAGCGCTATGGCATGTTGGCGGAATTTCTCAAGATGACGAAGGAAGACATGACGCCGGAGCAGAAAGTTGAAGCACTCATTACCAATGTTGAAGCGCTCAAAGCCAAGCTCGAGATTCCAGCGACGATCCGCGATTACGGCGTTTCTGAAAAGGAGTTTCTGGCGGCGGTCGACGACTTGGCAGTCCAAGCTTTCGACGATCAGTGCACGGGGGCGAATCCTCGTTACCCGCTGATCAGCGAAATCAAAGCGCTCTATCTGACCGCCTACTACGAGACTGCGTGTAAGCAGTAAACCAGGAAAAGCATGAAACACACGATCACAATCTGCGTTGGCAGTTCTTGTTTCGCACGAGGAAATTCTGAAAACGTCGATGTCGCGGAAGCGTATATCGCGGAAAACGGTTTTCATGACGAAGCCCGTATCGAACTCGGCGGCATCCTCTGCCGCGGACGTTGCGCTGAGGGACCTATCGTCATCGTAGACGGACAAGAATATACAAAGGTCAACGGCGTTTCGATGCTGGCCCTTCTTCAGGAAATCCTTCCGATACAAGCAATAGCTCAATAAAATATGAATGTGAACTCTCCGGTATTCACGGTTCTCAATGAATGTCAAGACTGCTACAAATGCGTACGCCATTGCGGTTGCAAGGCGATTCGAATTGAAGCGGGTCATGCGACCGTGATTCCGGAGCGGTGCGTCTCGTGCGGCGAATGCGTCAAGGTGTGTCCGGCGGGTGCGAAGAAAATCCGCTCGGATTTGCCGCGTGTCGAACAGCTTCTCGCTTCGGGGCGTCGCGTCTATGTTTCTGTAGCGCCGAGTTATGTCGGTTATTTCCCTGATTTGCCTTTTGGGCGCTTGGTTGCTGCGCTGAAGCAGTGCGGCTTTACTGGTGTTAGCGAGACAGCGGTAGGGGCGCAACGTGTCAGTGCGAAAACAGCGGACATCCTGCAGAGAGCAGATAGCGGCATCTTCATTTCGTCTGCCTGTCCAGCCGCAGTGGATTATATCGGAAAGTATCACCACGGTTGGGCATCGCGGATCATGAACGTGGAGTCGCCGTTGATGACACATGCCCGCATGCTCAAGGAACAATTTGGGAGTGATGTAGCGGTAGTTTTTATTGGTCCTTGCGCCGCGAAAAAAAATGAGTCGGATCGCAATCTTGATATTCTCGATTGCGTGTTGACCTTTGCGCGCATTGCCGCGTTTATGGAGTTACGCGGCGTGGATCCGTACGCTTGCGAGATCGATGAGCCAGTACTCGAAGTGGCACAAGAAGGACGGATGTATTCTGTTGAAGGTGGTATGAACGATACCTTGCGTACCGACGGTGATGGCATACGGTATGTGGCCGTGTCGGGACTCGACCACATTGGCCGCATGCTTCAGGGAACGACCGCAGAGGAAGTTGATGCCGCTGGCGTGAAGATCTTTCTTGAACTGCTTGTTTGTGTCGGTGGATGCGTGAACGGTCCTGTCGCCACGCCTGCGGGCGGGAAGTCTGACATCATTTCGCTTGTCGGAACAGCACGCTTGGCTGCGCAGCGTTGCAGTGTGGGGCGCGAGAATGAGCTGGTCTCGCCCTTAACGGGCATGCCAGCACGCGTGGAATCGATTCGTGCATCTGAGCAGGATCTGCGAAAGTCGCTGGAGCGAGTGGGCAAGTTTTCGCCTGCCGATGAACTCAACTGCGGTGGGTGTGGCTATGATCGTTGTCGAGATTTCGGACAAGCCATGATTGATGGACATGCCGAACCGGCGATGTGCCTTTCTTATCTGCGCAAGCTTTCGCAGCGGACGAGCAATGCGCTCATTAAATACATTCCGGCAGCGGTGGTATTCGTTGGACCGGATTTGAAAATCATTGAATCGAATCGTCGATTCGCCGAGATCTGTGGAAACGATGCGCAGGTGATTTTTGATACACGAGGAAGTCTCGTTGGAATCGATTTGAAGAGCCTGTTCGGTTATGGCGATCTGTTCAAAGGCGTGCTGCTCACCGGAGGAGAACTGCGACGTTTCAATCAGGTTTTCGGAAAGCGAATTCTCACGATCAGCATTTTCTCCGTTTCGGATCGCCAATGCGTGGGAGCAGTCATACAGGATGTCACTGAGGTCGAAATGCAGCGCGAGCAAATTGCTGAGCGCGCACGCGAAGTCATTCGCAAAAACGTGCTGACCGTGCAGACGGTGGCACGGTGTCTCGGTGAACACATTGCCGAAACGGAAATTTTGCTCAGTGAAGTGGCCGACATTTATGCTAAACCTTCGGATGCTAAGGAGAAAGTGTCCCATGGAGGCTAACGACCAACTATTTGTCGAAATGGAATGCTGCCAGCTCACGAAGTTCGGGCAGGCGGCATGCGGTGACGACTGTCGTTTTTCCTGTAATGAGCTGGACCACCGCTATATTGCGGTTCTTTCCGATGGTCTCGGAAGCGGCATCAAAGCAAATTTGCTTGCAACGATGACAACGACGATGGCGGTTTCCTTTGTTAAGTCGGATATGGACATTTTAAAGTCCGTTGAGACGATCATGGATTCACTGCCGGTCTG
>JBBQIY010000064.1:0-8767 GCA_038325415.1 Kiritimatiellia bacterium | reverse complement strand
GAGAGCGACACTTTTATCGCCGGGCTGTACCACATCGGCTTTTTCGAGGTCCTCTTCCGTCACGCTCCAGTCCTTAGAACGCACGATCTCCGTCAGCTCGGTACTCGAAATGCTATCGCGAACAGACGAATCAATAATGTCATCGAGACGAGCTTGAGCTCCATTTTCATCCCTTACGCTCATGAGAAAGCGCAAAGGATCAACGATGCGCCAGCGCGCCGTCGTGTCGATGGAAATGAATTCACGGCCTCGCGTGGGAATCTGATTAGGCTCCCCATCCCATGCGAGCAGACGTTTGTCGTAACGGCGGACTTCTTGAATGAACGGCGTCTTAAAATGAATGCCCGGCTCGGTAATGGCACCTCCGATGGGACGACCGAACTGCAAAACCAGTGCCTGTTCACCCTGATCGACAAAGAAGACCGAGGCGGATAAAATGATCCCGCCCGCCACGAGCGCCATCACCACTAACATGCCAGTAGCGGATTTAAGTAAAGTTGAATTCATTGTTTCACTCCCTTCAAGTTCGTTTCGCCAAGATTCAGCAGCGGCAATGGAGCCGTTCCCCCCGCTTCCATCACAACCACCCGGCCTAATTGAGGGAGAACGAGATCAATCATCTCCAGATACAGCCGACGACCTGTGACCTCTGGAGATTCACGATAAGCCGACAGCAAAGACGTAAACCGAGCGGCCTCGCCACGAGCAGCGTTAGTACGCTCCAAACGGTAAGCTTCAGCCTGTGCTATAATTTCATCTGCCTCGCCGCGTGCTCTTGGAATGATTTGATTGCGTTTTTTTTCGGCCTCGTTGACGAGACGTTCTCGCATTTGGCGGGCCTCATTGACCTCGTTAAATGCGGGCTTTACCTTGTCCGGTGGCGTGACATCCTGCAGTTCAACACGTTCAACGGTGACACCCATATCGTAGGAATTTAAAATGGTTCGCATGTCTTGCAAAGTTTCATCAGCGATGGCCACACGACCAACCGTGAGAACGTCAGCCCCCAGTTTATTACCCACGATTCGGCGTAAAACAGACTCCGAAACATCGCGAAGGGTGTCTGTGGGGTCCCGCACCGAGAAAAGGTATTTCACGGGATCGTTGATCTTGTATTGAACGACCCATTCCACGTCGATAACGTTGAGATCGCCGCTAAGCATGAGGGATTCTTCCTCTAGTTGGGGCGTTTTAGCATAGCTCGAATGCTGAGGGGCTTTGGAACCCAGCGTACGGAAGCCAAACTCCTCCTTGAGTACCCGCTCCGTGGGAACAAAAGTGGCGGTGTCGATGCCGAATGGCAATTTGAAGTGGAGTCCGGGCTCTTGGATGCCCACCACTTTCCCGAAACGGCGGATCACAGCCCGGCCCTCTGGCTCGACACTGAAGACAATGGAGCTAAATCCCCCAAACAGAAGAATGAGAATGACAAAGCCGATGAAATAACCGAGAGGTCGTTTAAGAGACTGAATGTCAATTCCAGAGAATTGCGTGTTGTTTTTCATGTAAGTAAGGCTAACAGGTTGATGCCAGTGAGACAAGCATTTACTACGGATTGGGGCGGGTTGACAAAGCGGTCAATCAAAGCATTGTAAAAAAATTATTGACGAGAAGTATCACGCTGTGATACTTTCTTTCGGATGAGACGTAATATTAACAATGACAAAGAGAGATGTAAGTCCTTAGCCTCTTGGACACGCACAAAAATGTCGAAACGATCAATGCCGTATGGAAGCTGGGTATGCTCGATTGAGGACTAAGGATTATAGCAAACAAAAGTACGCTTTTGGGGGGGTATAGACTTTGAGTACAAGAAGAGAGAGAATTATGCGTTCGGTTGCTAGTTGTTCAACGAAATATAGTGAAGAAAGGAAAAAGGTTGAAATTTTAAAAAATAACGTTTCTTATAGAGTGGGTGCACTGAGTGGTGCTTACGCTGATGACTTATTGTTTTAATTATCAAATGAATTAGGGATCATGGTTGCCAAGAGCAACCGCTGCAAACAAAAAGGAAAGATCATGAAACACTTAGGAAAAAGACGACTGCCCAGTATGCTAGCCGCAATCTGCTTAAGTAGCGGAATCGCCATGGCGGCGAATTATACAACACACCTCGCTGGAACTGTATTTGCGCCCGGCTCCGATCTCAATTACGTGAATGGTGGCACCCCGGCTAATCCCAATAATATTGATGGAAGTGAAAATCAGATCAATGGTCGCAACAATACAGCTACAGGCACCGCAAATCTGATTGGTGTCAATGCGGCCGATCTACTTACTTGGAATGGAGCAACGGTTGTGCTCACTTCTGGGGGCGACATTAACGCGCTAAAAAGTTTCCGCAATACGGTGACTGGCTACTTGAACGGTGTGATTGGCAATGATAACGACATCGACGGCGTCGAGAACGGCGTCACGGGCGATCGGAACAAGCTCTACGACTCTACCTTCCATTCCGAGTTTGGGGCCCATCGAAATACCATCAAGGGCAATGACAACACCGTTGATGGCATTTATAACACTATTATCGGCGATCGTAACACGATCGTAGACACTGGCTTGACGGTTTCCAGTCACTTCTCCAATACGATCACGGGCGATGACAACACGGTTGAGGGCGATGACAACAACATCACGGGCGACCTGAACAGCGTGACCGGCGATGGGAACACCCTCCACGATAGTGCTGATTCCGTTGCCCACGACAATGAAGTTAACGGCAATGAGAACGACATCGATGGCGACAGCAACACTGTCGTGGGCAATAACAACACCATCTTCAATACTTTTTGGGGTAATGCCTTGTCCAACGAAGTTGATGGCGACAACAACTCGATCAACGGCGATGAGAACGTCGTCACGGGCGATAACAACATCCTTCACGACACGGTTAGCGGTAATTCTTACGGCAACGAAGTCAACGGCAATGGGAACGACGTCGACGGAGACAGCAGCTTTGTCCTCGGCGACGACAACACGATTACCGGCAACGACGCTTTGATCCTCGGACATAACAACGCAGCAAGCACCGGCTCGACCGCGATCGGCCATCACGCCATCGCCTCCGGCGACTATGCCATGGCCATCGGCCCTAACACCGCCAGCGGGGATAATAGCTTCGCGGCTGGTATCGGTTCGGTCGCTTCCGGTGACAATTCGGTAGCACTCGGTAATACGGCTCAGGCTCAAGGCCCCGGCTCGATCGCCATCGGCATGAATGCGGATGCACAATCGGCCGGATCCATCGCGATCGGTGACGGCGCAATTGCCGCCTCCTCCGTTGCGGTTGGCGTCGGTGCGCAGGCGTTGGGCACTCAGACCACCGCACTTGGCGATGGTGCTATCGCCAACGGCAACTACAGTGTTGCGCTGGGCAGCGGTAGCGTTGCTGGCGAGGACAACACGGTCAGCGTTGGAACCCCAGGAGCCGAGCGTCGTGTGACGAACGTGGCTCCGGGCGTGAACGGCACCGATGCCGCCAACGTGGATCAGGTGAGTCACGTTCAGAGACAGGTCAGCCGAAATGCCGCTAACATTAGCCGGAACCGCTCCATGATTAACGAGAACCGCGTGATGATCAACGAGAACCGTACGGCCATTTCCGAGTTAGATAGTCGCGTACACGACTATCGCGACAAGGCCTACAGTGGTGTTGCTGCCGCGGCTACGTTGGCCAACTTGGCGCCGCCTTCGGCTCCTGGCCGGACGGTTGTCAATGCGGGTGTGGGCTTCTACGAGAGCGAAGGCGCACTCGGCGTGAATGCGACCCACCAATTGGGCATTGGAAAACTGGCCGAGAAGCGTGTCTTCGTGAACGCTGGTGTCGCCGTCTCCACCGAGGACACCCTCCTTGGCCGTGTGATCGCGGCATTCGAGTTCTAACCCAATGATTGGCACAAAAAAAGCCAAACAACTCGTGAAAGGGTTATCCCTCCTTGGGGTAACCCTTTCCTTGCTACTTACCGGAACGGCCTTCGCCGAAGTGCCGCGCATCCGTGCGGTTCGGTTCGAAGGCTCGCTCCCTTTTCCCAAGGAAAAAGCGATCGAACTCACTGCCGTGCCAATCGGTAAGCCGTTCGATTCAAAGAATGCGGATGAAGCCGCCGTGCGGTTGCGAGACGCCTGCCGCCGTCGCGATTATCCTCTGGCTCGAGTAGGCTGGCGTTTGATGCCGTTGGCAAACGGCTTTCAAGATTTAGTTTTTCAGGTCGATCCCAATCGGCTGGGGCGGCTGATGGAGGTTCGTCTAACTGGAAATAAGGCGGTCTCTGAGCAAGAACTCAAACAACACCTTCACCTGCTGCCGCGGCAAGGATTTGTGGTTCGTTGGCTGGGTCTCGGGGCTTGGTCTGAAGAAGTGTTGGCAAAGGATCGGGCTGCTCTGCTCGCCTGTTACCAGCAGCAGGGATATGCAGCAGCCGAAATTGATGAATCCGTTCTGGAATGGATACCGACACTGAATGGATTCCGGCTCACCTGGCCCATCCGCCATGAGGGATCTGTGTATTCCGTCGGCACCATCCGCCTCGACTTAGAGGAACCGCCTCGGGCGGCAGAACTGAAGACCATCATCGGCATCCAGGCTGGAGAACGTTTCGAACGGCGGCGTGTGCAAGAAGCCATTCAACGCTTTGAAGCCTATTATCAGGAACAGGGGTATGCATTTCCGAAGGTAGAAGGCCGTGAGGAGTGGGATGATGCGTGCGCGCAGATCGACCTGCTGTTTCATGCGGAGATCGGAGTGAAACCCGTTTTACGAGACATTTTTATTACGGGCAACACGAACACAACCGACCGTATCATTCTTCGCGAGATCTCGTTGAAACGGGGAGAACGTTTCAACGCGGCGGATATTCAAGAGACGCTGACCAGACTCTCCGCGCGACCCCTGTTCTCCAAAGTCTCGGTCTACTACCTCGGGGGACGAGACCAGCCAGCTTTCGATCTGGTCGTCAACGTTGTAGAACGGCCAACGGGCCGGGTTGAGGTTGGCGTGGTGTACGGCGAGTCCGAAGGCATGGCCTTTCAACTCAAGATTATGGAAAATAATCTCGCGCTGACCCCTCCATTCCGTGGTCAGGCTTTACAGGGCAATCTAGGACTCACGTGGGGATCAGAGGTGCTGCGGGGAGATGTCGGGCTACGCAACCCGCGCCTGTACGACAGCCCATGGAGCATGGACGTGAAAGGTTTTTATGAGAACAGTCAGGCGATCAGCGATTATTACGACCAGCGCACCTACGGGGGTAACCTGCTGTTTAGCCACCCGTTGGGGCGGCACAATATGGTTTCAACCGGCTATGCCGTGACGGGGTATGAAGTCTACAACTTGGAGACCATCGACGATTCAACGCTCCCTTCCTTGCTGGCGACGGATCAGCAGTTGTTGGTAACCTCTTGGGTTGTCGGTTGGAACGCCGACTACACGGATCGTTTGATCGGCCCCACGCGTGGCGTGCGTTTACGAAGTACCATCAGCTTGGGGAATCAGGCTCTGGGCGGCGACGCCGACCTTGTCCAGACCGAGTTCGGTGCCAGCGTATTTGTCAGTCCCATTTTCCGGCATGTGCTCAGTCTCCGCGGTGGCATTCAGAGCGTCGATCCTTACGGCGATACGGAGAACGTCGCGCTACCCTTGCGCACGTTCCTCGGCGGCAGTCGCAACCTGCGCGGATTTGACTACAACTCCGTTTCTCCCTTCGACGCGGCAGGCAACCCCATCGGAGGTCAAAGCGCTTGGTGGTCGACGGCGGAATATCGGATACCCCTGATTCGATGGCTGGATCTGGCGGTCTACTACGACATGGGCGATGTCGGCCTTGGTGCCTATGACTTTTCTGGCGATGGTCCTGTGAGCAACTGGGGCATCGGCATCTTGATTCAGGCAGAAGAATTCCCGGTTCGGTTTGACTTTGCGACGCCCATCAAGACGCTCGAAGGGGATCGTAGGAATGAGAAGGGGGATCCTCATTTTTCATTCTCAGCCGGATATCGATTTTAATGTTCAACAACGTGAAGGAAGCGCGTCGGACGATCTCACCGGCGAGCACTCGGACAATAAGGAGCCTCGGTATGAGAAGCATGATGAGGATGGTATCCCTGCTAGTAATTCTGGCTTTATGCGGCTGTCAGACGTTGCGGCGGCCGTTATCCGAGGATCCGGTTACACCCGTTCGCGGTGATGGTGAAATGTTCACGTTCGTCATTCATTCCGATCCGGAGGAAGCCGACGTTTCTCTCAGGAAAAAAGCGGGTGAAGAGAAGCTGATCGGAAAGACTCCGTTAACTTTGCCGCTTCGATTGGTGCGCAATAAAAAACGTGGTCTATTGGGTTTTAACCGAAAAGGCTCCTGGGAAGTGGATGAGGATGCGGATTCGCCCCTCGTTTTTGAGGCGAACGATACATTTTTAAACGTTAAGATTCCGGAGTTGATTCTACAAAAACCGGGATACGAACAGGAGGTATTTTCGGGAAATTGGGTTTTCCCAGAGAACCTGAAGAAACGCGTCTCCAGTTGGAAAACTGTGCCGATTAACCGCGCCTATCAGAAGACCGTGGTTTTTCAGAAACCGACCCAGGCCAGTGCCCAAACAACTGTGACGATCGACTGTGCAACCGGAACCGCAAAAATTTATGCGCTGGATGCGTCTGGCGGTTCAGGGAGGTTGGTTGGCACAACCCCATACGCCTGCACGGTCGGCTACAGCCCAGTGCGTGATGCATTGGGGACGTTCAAAGATTGGAAGTCTTGGTCAGCAACGGATCCGGACATCTGGAAGGGAACATCAGACGGCGAACTTTTTCTGAACGTCATCCTCATGCGCGATGGCTATGCGCCCGAAAAAGTCAGACGTTGGGTCTGCAATTTCAAGGAAGGATCGGCTGATCATCTGACGACACGGCTTCAGATGGTTCGTCCCACCCAGCCCGAGGCTACTTTCACGTTGCATCTGGATTCGCTACCTTCAACCGCCTCCGTTTTTGTCTTAAACGCGGATGGATCGGTGGGGCAAGAATTCGCTAAAACTCCTTTGGAAATTCCCATCGGAATAGCACAAGAGAGTTTTGAAGAGTCCTCCGGCAGATATGTCCACAAGGATTGGAGGCTTTGGGTACCCGTCGGCCTCGTCCGCTGGGATGTCCAGCGCGATGGGTCGCTCATCGTCAATCTAACCTGCGCGATTTATAAGGACGGGTTTGCTGTGGAGAAGCTGGCGCATCCGATCTTTCAACTTCGACCAGGTATGCCCTATCCTGAAGACATGACGCTCACCGTGCCACTGCTCACTGCTGAACAGGCCGCTGTCCGTGAATCGAATCGGCTGCAACAGGCGAAGATTCTACCCTCAGATGAATCAGAAGAAAACAGCAGCCGATCCGCCGTGGTTTGGCAGGCACCATCGCTGACAGGACGTCCAGCCGACCCACATGTAAACCTCCCAGCGACGGAGTCGATACCCGAAGCTCCCCCGCGTAAGAGATGGTGGAACAGAATCTGGCGGGGCAACAAAGACAATCGCACAGAGTAATCGCTCCACTGAGTCGGGGGCTGTCCTACTCTTTCTTGGTAGGAAAATGTCGCAAAAAACGGTAAAATCTCATTGACATCGAAGAGGGGTTCTGATAATCTCAAACCCGTTTTTTGAGTTGGATGACATAGCCAGAGAAAGAAAGTCACGTAAAATGAGTCAGCACAGCAGTCTTAAAGGTTCAAGCAAAATTACCGTCCGCAGAAACGTCCTCAAACGTTATGAGCGCGTCGACCTTCTTTTGAAGCGCGGCATCATGAAAAAGGACGCAATCCGCGGATTCGCTCTTCCGAAGACGAAGCCTGAGGAGTAGAATTCCACCGGCGTAGGCAAGTTAAGTTAAGCACCATCGGATCGCCACCCGGGCATTCTAGATGGTGCTTGATGTTTTTGGATACCCGATCTTGGCAGGAGGCACACGATGGCGCAGCACTTTTCTCACGGCATCACCCACTCAAACCGTTCCGCCAGACTCCTTGCATCCACATGGCTGATCGGATACACTTTGTCTTCAGGTGCAGTTCAGTACCTTGAAGTCAAAGGTGATCGTGTCAATCTGCGAGCAGCACCAAAAGCCGATGCGGAAGTCGTCGGCCAAGTCTGCAGCACGGACACGTTAATTTTGCAAGGCGACATCGCAGAACCTTGGGTTAAAGTTACGCCTCCGGATAGCGTGGACTTTTGGATCTATGCCAGTTTGGTCAAGGACGGAAAGGTCACGGTCAACAACGCTCAGGTGCGCGCTGGCGCAGGCTTGAACTTCAACGTCGTCGGACAGCTCCAAAACGGCGATACCGTCTCCGAGCGTGGCAAAATCGGCGATTGGCTGAAAATTGCGCCTTTCCCCACGTCAGCCGTCTGGGTTACCAACGCCTACGTTTCACTCAAGGCACCTCCACAACCCCAACCCGCTGAACCGTTGGTGGCAGTGCCACCTCCCACCCAGTCCGTAGAGTCGGTGGTGGCGACACCGCCACCTGAACCCATAGAACCGTTGCCTGCAATGACCGCAGTCGCAGAGCCCGTCGTCGAAACCCCACCCAGCCAGCCGCCAGCGATCCCGAGACCCATCGCCGATCAGATCCTTGCACAATCGGCAGATCCCGTGAACCCTACATGGGAAAGAGGGATTCGATCCGGTTCTCCCGTAATCCCGCCGAACCAAGTCAACTCGGTCAACCGACCGAGCAAGCCCGCCTCACGCACGCTCTTCGGTTCCAGCACCACCGAAGAGACC
>JBBQIY010000063.1:0-8782 GCA_038325415.1 Kiritimatiellia bacterium | reverse complement strand
TTCTATGGTGTCGCAAGAACAGGGACATGAATTATTTTGTCTAACTCCGCGTAAGTGCTTGATTTCCAACTTCTGACTCCTGTCTCCTGTCTTCTGACTCCTGTGGGCGTCAAACTATGTTGACGCACACCCCGCGAACCTGTCTTCGTATTAGGCGTGTTGACCGGATTATAAATACATGCTAAAGTATGTACCTGTATTGAAAACACGAATAGAAAGGCATAAAATGGCAAACACGGCCCTTGTTCAGGCTAAAATAGATCCAGAACTCAAGAAGGAAGCTGAAAAGCGTTTCAGTCACTTCGGACTGGATTCAGCAACGGCGATCCGTATGTTCTTCTCGAAAGTTGTTCAGACAAACCGTATTCCCTTTACCATCGGATTCGATTCTTGCACGGAGGCAAATGCCCACCCCTATGAAACGACGCCTGAAGAGGATGCATATGACGTGCGCGTCGCTGAACAGGCGCATGCGGACTACAAAGCAAACGGGAGTAAAAGCCGCCCGTTTACCGAGCTGTTGAAGGAGACAGGGCTTCAATGAGGTTCGCGCTTGAAACAACTGAATTTTTTGACAAGCAATTCAAGAAATTGCCACCAGCCTTCCGAGCTTCAATCGTAGCATATTTGAAGAAAAATATTGAAGGCTCTACCAATCCGAGGTCTTGTGGAAAGGTGTTGAAGGGCAATCTCACGGGTCTATGGCGGTATCGTGTCGGCGACTATCGGATCATCTGTGAGATCCAAGAAGACCGGTTGGTTGTACTCGGGCTTGTGGTCGGACATCGGCGTGATGTCTACAAAAAGTGATGATGTAAAAAAATTAGGGGACTGGCTCGAATGGCACCTCCTTCCCATTCTCCAGCCCTGCACTGGTTAACCTTGTAATCGTGTCTAAAAACCTTGCGCCCTTCGCGAACCCCTTGCGCACCTTGCATTAAAATCCATAGCCACGAAAACCACAAAAACTTCACGGTTGAGCGTGTTGTCTAAAAGGTATACAATGCGAGCATGAGCAACCAGCAACACACGATAGAAATGAGGAATATCTATGGGTAAACTACCGGAAAGCATCAAGAAAGCTTGGGGCGAGCGCGAAGGTTCCCTTGTGTTAACGACGGTGAGCGAGAATGGAATACCGAACGCGGTTTATGTTTATGACGAGGAACTGATTCATGGATGAGCGACCACGACATTACATCGAAAATGTAAGACATCTGACTGACGAGAGTTTTGTGATCCGAATTGATCGCCATTCGTTCTTGGCACAAGCGGGTCAGCACGTGACCTTGGGCCCCCGCCAGTTTGCTATCAACCGGGAATTTTCGATCTATTCGCCCCCGAACGAACCTTACATCGAGTTCCTCATCAAGGCGCGGGCGGGCAGTGAGACCGCGCTTGCCCTGCAAAAAGCGAAGCCGGGTGACGAAGTCGATCTCGCGGGCCCTTATGGCGAATTCCTGATTACAGCACCCGAGGATCGCTCGCGGCGCTACCTCTTCATCGCCACCGGTGTCGGAATCGCCCCCTTCCATTGCTTTGTCGCGCATTATCCTAAACTCGACTACACCCTCGTACACGGCATCCGGCGACTCAAAGACCGCTACGATCTGTCCGACTACGAACGGAGCCGCTACATTGCCTGCGTCAGCCAGGAGGAAGGCGGCGACTTCCACGGGTGGGTCACCGACTATCTACGAGCAAATCCCGTTGAACCCGATCGGCTGTGCTACATTTGTGGTCGTAGCAACATGGTCGCCACCGTATACGACTTGCTGCGCGAGCAAGGCGTTCCCAGCGATAACCTAGTCACAGAAACATTTTTTTGATAGGGAAAATTCTATGAAAGTTGCAATCTCTTATCCTCCGATCGTGAATGAGCGTGGCCAGGTGGCCATGGTCTCGCAGAACCGAAATGTGCAGTATTTCAAAATACCCACCTATCTGATGCCAGTCATCCATGCCCAGGCGGCGACTTGGCTACGCGACATCGGCTGCGACGTGCGCTGGGACGACGGCAATGCGCAATTGAAAACTTTCGATGAGTGGTATGCGGGGCTGGTGGCGTGGAACCCGGATGTCGTGGTCTTTGAGAGCACCACACCCGTTATGAAATTCTACTGGAAGCTGATTGATCGTTTGAAAGGAGATTTACCCAAAACGATCATCATCATGACCGGCTATCACTCCATGCGCAAACCTGACGAGACACTAGAAGCCTCGAAGGCTGACATTGTGCTACTCAGCAATCATGTCGATTTCGTGCTCCATAAACTGATTCCGTTTATCGAAAAAAACGAAGATTGGCGCACGAGCTGCATGATCGAAGGACTCGTGCTGCGCATTGATGAGAAGAGCACGCGTTCCACTGGAACATTCAAACGAGTGGAGAATCTGGATCTAGCACCAGACGTCGACCGCGACCTCGTCGAGTGGAAGCGTTATGCCTACGAGAATGGAAACTTTTTGCGCACGCCGGGAACCTACGCCACCAGCGTCATCCGCGACTGCACGTTTGGAAAATGCACGTTCTGCCGTTATAACGGTCCTGAGCTGACCTTCTCGATCCGCTCGGTTGAGAAAAGCTTGGACGAATATCAGCGGCTGATTGAGGATTATGGCGTCAAAGAAATTTTTGACGACTCTGGCGTATGGTATCGCGGCGAACAGGCTCGCGCCTTCGCTCGCGGCATCATCGAGCGCGGCCTACACAAGCGCGGCTGTTACTTTGGTTTCAACACTCGCTTCGGTTATCTTGACGAAGAGACCATTGCGTTACTCGGAAAGGCCAACTTCCGTTTCGTGCTCGTGGGCTTAGAAGCTGCGGATGAAGAAACCTTGATGCGACTCAACAAGGGCTATCTACCGCATCAGGCCTACCAGAATCTCAAGCACTTCACAAAATACGGACTCCATCCGCACCTGACGATCATGGTGGGCTATTACTGGCAGACTGCGGAGCAACTCGCCCTAACGGTCAGCACCGTCAAAGACATGATGTTCAAGGGAATCGCCCGCACCCTGCAGGTGACGATCTGCACGCCGCTGGATTTCACTCCTTATCATAAAGAGTGCATTGAAAACAAAGTGTTGCTGACCGAAAATTACGACGACTTCGATATGAGCCGTCTCATCGTCAAAACCCCGATCCCCCATGAAGCGTACTACAAGGCGATCCGAGCCATGTACGGAATCGCCGTCAGCCCTCGCTTCTTGCTTCGGCAGATCCGTTTCATGCTAACCTCGGGACGGATTCGGGACACCGAGTTCCTTTTCCGCTATGGCTGGCGCGCACTGCGTCGTGTGCGCAACCATGTCTACAACCTTACCTCCCGCGGGATGAAGGAGTGATGGACGCCTGAATAGAAGTTGCGAGTTGTGAGTTGCGAGTTGTGAGTGGAGAAAAAAGAGTTCTAGGCCTTAGAAGCTTCGCACTGGAAGTGGCTAACACCTGTACTTAAACGGTAACCTTACTCCACCCGCTTACTCGCTCGTCCTCGTCCTAGATCCACGTCAGCAAATTCTCCGCCACCTCCTCGCGTGAGAACTTCTCCTGTTTTCGACAAAGTTTGCGACAAAGTTCGCGACAAAGGTATTGGGGATCTCATAGTAGCAGAGCTGTCTCGGCTCTGTTTATTCAGCGGCGAGACGCCGCTGCCACTTTCCCCACTTTGCCCAAATAGCTCACAAAGTTCGCGACAAAGGGTTTTCAAGCGGGGTCTGAGGTGTCCCCAGCGGAAACTACTCCCTACTCCCTACGCCCTACTCCCTACGCCCTACTCCCTACGCCCTACTCCCTACGCCCTACTCCCTACGCCCTCTTTCAGTTCTAGCGACTAGCAACTTCTCTTTTTGGTAGGGTTGTACCCCACTGCAAAATGATCGGATATCTTCTACTCTTTGAACTTAGTGATATACGAAATAAAAACAGAACTCGAACAAACCGCGTGGTCCCGGAGCTACCAGAGGGCGTTTCGCCGCTTTCTTAGCAAAGGGGCTTCTGGCAGTTTGCTGCCGGCGACGAAGCTGGGGCGTCGTGCGGTGACCCTTGGGTTGGAGACGCTCGATGTGGCGCGGTTTCACGAGCAGATCCTAACGACTTTAAGTTCGTCTGCAAGCGCAGCCGGAAGCACTCCGCATGAGGTTGCCAAGCAGGCCAAGCTCTTTTTCTCGGAAACGATTGCTCCCATCGCGGGAACGCACAGCACCGCAATCAAAGCGAATCTTAGCATCGACCGCTTGACGCAGACCTTGCGTCAGCGCACGAAGCAATCCGTAGCATCCGACAAACAACTGAAAGCGGCTACGGCGCAGCGCAAGGCGGCGGAAACAGTCCTTGAACAGTTTACGGATCGGCACACGAAGTTGCTGGTAGAGGCAGAACATCTGCAGAAAAGCATCCGGCATCAAACGCGCAAAATTTTAATGGCACAGGAAGATGAACAGGATCGCGCGGCCTGCGAACTGCGCAATGAAATTGCCCAAGCCCTTATCGCCATTGACCTCAGCCTCTTGATCTTGAAAACATCGGCCATCGGCCAAACAGGAAAACTTGAGAAAAAGATTGCCAATTCAATGCAATTAATGCGACAATTCCATCAAGGTGTACGTGAACGGGATCCAAAGAATCGGAAAGGTGGCTCATGACAGCATTATCAATCAAAGAAAATAAGGCGGAGGCCTTTGCTCAGCGGTATCAAACGGCGTTGTATCGCTACCTTAAACAAACGAGCGAGGCCAAATCGGTTCCAGCCGCTAAACTAGGTCGCGAGGCGGTCGCATTGGGAATGAAGACGTTGGCTCTGGCGACGCTGCATGAGCAGGCTATCCTGTCCAAGTTGATCCCCGACATGTCTGCGGTAGTTCGGAATCACCTCCTTAACCGGGCCGGGAATTTCTTTGCAGAGGTTCTCGTTCCGGTTGAGGCAACCCAGCATGAGGCGATGCAACGCGCCGCGAAGTTGCTCCAACTCAACGAGAAACTCGATCAACGAACGCAGAAGCTTTTTACCACAAATAAGAATCTAAAAAAAGAGATTGCCAAACGAAAAGATGTTGAGAAGTCTCTTCGCGAGAGCCAGCGCCACTCAAGCAAGTTGCTCGATCAATCACGGCTCCTTCAGAAAGAATTGCAAAGCTTGTCGCACCGGATCCTGTCGAGCCAGGAGGATGAGCGCAAACGGATTAGCCGGGAGTTACACGATCTCGTTGCGCAAACGCTGACCGGCATTAATGTCCATCTCGCCACCTTAAAAACGGAAGCCGCGCTTAATGCCAAGGGGATAACCAAAAATATCGAGCGCACGCAAAAGCTGGTGGAGAAGTCGGTGGATGTTGTTCACCAGTTTGCCCGCCAATTACGCCCGGCGTTATTAGACGATCTGGGCTTGGTACCCGCCCTGCATTCTTTTATGAAAAATTTTGCTAAAGAGACGGGGCTTCGCGTGAACCTGACGGCGTTTGCTGAGATCGAGAAGATGAGCGACGCCAAGCGTACTGTGCTTTACCGTGTTGCTCTGGAAGCGCTTGCCAACGTCGCCCGACATGCGCACGCGAGTCTGATAACCGTCGACATCAAAAAATTAGAAAAATCCGTTTCCATGAAAATCAAAGACGATGGCCAATCGTTCGACGTGAGAACCCAGATCCATAACAGAAAGAACAAGCGCATGGGGCTTCTAGGCATGAGAGAGCGTGTGGAGATGGTAGGGGGCACTTTCTCAATTGAATCCTCCCCAGGCGTTGGCACAACCATTACGGCGCAAATCCCCTTCCAGAAGGTCGTCAAGGAGTACACCCAACCATGAAAACGCCCATCACCGTACTGCTCGCTGACGATCATACGATCGTTCGCGAAGGCCTTCTGAATCTCTTGGCGGCCGAGAAAGACATCGTTGTGGTCGGCGAAGCCACCACGGGTCGACAAGCTGTCGACATGACGGTTCGGCTCAAGCCCGATGTGGTCGTGATGGACATTGCCATGCCTCGCCTGAATGGCTTGGAAGCGACACGCCAAATTCGCCAGAAGGTTCCTGCCGTCAAGGTGCTCATCCTTTCCGCGCATAGCGATGACGCCTACGTTGAGACCGTAATGGCGTTAGGTGCGTCTGGATATCTGATTAAGCAATCCTCGGCGGACTGTCTGTCGGATGCAATACGGGAAGTCCAGAAGGGAAACACCTTTTTCAGCCCCGTCATCGCGAAACGCTATAATGAACAACATCAAACCGTGTTGAATCGAAAGGGAGAATCTAGTAAGAAAGCCACCGGCTTAAGCGTACGTGAGATGGAGGTGATTCAACTCGTTGCCGAAGGGGCGGCGAACAAGCAGATTGCAGCGGAGCTCGGGATCAGCATTAAGACCGTCGAAAAACACCGCGACAGTCTTATGCAAAAGCTTGATGTTCACGATACCGCCAGCCTGACACGTTATGCCATCTCGGCGGGAATCATTGAGTGCAACGTCAACCTGACTATTGAGTAACCGCTTCGGGTTAGACCCCATAGCGGGAAGCGTTCTTTTCGCGTAATATGAGCCACATAAAAGACATCAGGCATAACCCTTGGACAAGGGTTTCAATCAGTCTTAAACAGAAGGAGATAAGAAAATGAAAAAATCACTAGCGATTCTTGCAGGCGTCATGATGGGCGCGAGCGGTGTCATGGCCAGCACCCCCATCCAAGTCAGCTTAACCCCGGATGTCGCCCTTTTCAGCCGGAATGAGCAGGTCAACGGACTAGCCATTAGCATCTGGGGCGAAAACCCGCAGTCGGCGCTAGCGCTAGGTATTGTGAACGGCTCCACGGGCAACAGTGCCGGCTTCAGTTGGGCCTTCCTCCTCAACTATGCCGATTCCTATAAAGGTGTGCAGTGGGCAGCGGTCAATTACAACACGGGCGATTTCCTCGGCTGGCAAGCTGGGTTCGTAAACTACACAGAGGGTTCAATGAGAGGGCTACAGTCGGGCTGGGTGAACTACGCAGGCAAGTTGACAGGATTGCAGTTCGGGTTCGTCAACTTTGCCGACACAGCGGAAAATGGTGTGCAAATTGGTCTTGTAAACATTCTGCCTCAGAATGACTGGTTCAGCGACCTGCCCGACGGATTGGCCCCCGGCATGGTCTTCCTCAACTGGCGTTTCTAAGCGCCGTTTCTAAGCGCCACCGATAGAGCGACCCCGTGCGCAACTTCACGAAGTGAAGGCCACGTCCTCGCTCCACTCCAACGAATACTCAGCTTAAGCTTACTTCGTCTTTGTGTCTTCTCAGCTCTGTTTAGCAAAGTGGCAGAGCCGTCTCGGCTCTGTTCGTTCAGCGGCGAGACGCCGTTGCCACTTTCCTCACTTTGCTCGAAATAGTTCACGACAAAGCTTTTTCAAACTGGGGAAACTACGCCCTACGCCCTCTCTTCAAGCGGAGTAAGTGTTAGGATAGACACCCTGTCTCTACACTTAAACGCATTCTTAAACATCCATCCTTAAACGGCATACTTACTCCACCCGCTTACTCGCTCGTCTCATCAGTCTTCGACAAAGTTTGCGACAAAGTTTTTTGGAGTCCAAAGTTCCCCTCTTCGTTTTTTCGCGGCGCATCGAGCGACGGGTTTGTCTATAACTTCAGGTTGCTCACTTGTAGGGTTATTCCCCATAGCGGGTAGAATTCTTTTCGCGTAGAATCAGCCACATACAAGACATCAGATACAATCCTTAGATAAGGGTTCTTCATGTCAATCATAAACAAAGGAGAATAAACAATGAAAAAATCATTAGCAATTCTGGCAGGCGTGATGGTAGGTGCGAGCGGGGCGATGGGTACAACTCCCATTCAGATGAGCATAACGCCGGATGCTGCCATTTACAGTAGCAGTGAGAAAGTCGAAGGATTAAACCTGAGCATCTGGGGTGAAAACGAGCAGTCGGGACTTGCGATTGGCGTTGCCAACGGTTCTACGGGCAACAGCTCAGGCGTGAGCTTGGGCTTACTCGTCAACTATGCGGACTCGTATCAGGGTCTACAGGTTGCACCGGTCAACTACGTTATGGACGATTTCCTTGGCTGGCAAGCTGGACTCGTGAACTACACCGAAGGTTTCATGAATGGTTTGCAAACGGGCGTGGTTAACTATGCCGGCAAACTAACAGGACTGCAAATTGGAATTCTTAACGTTGCCGACACAGCCGAAAACGGAGTGCAGATTGGTATTCTCAACATTCTGCCTCAGAATAATTGGTTCGACGATCTTCCCAACGGCTTGGCGCCGGGCATGGTCTTCGTCAACTGGCGCTTCTAAGATTGTTTCAAGGATGGGGCAGCGCGAGTTCGTTTTTTAATGAATTTGCGCTGTCCCTTTTTTTATGCCTGATTCCGATCCAATGGGGTTCTTGGACTATCCGAATCGGGGAATCCCCTATTTTACATTCATTGACAGCAAGGTCAGTTGAACTCAGAGAAAGATAAACAATAACACTAGTTAAGGAGATAAAGATGAGTAATTATGTACCATCGGCTAATGTGCCGCGTACTGGGGTTTGCGAGACTTCGGTAACTAACGAGGCGTCCACATCTGGTGTCTCTTGGGGAGCCGTCGTAGGGGGCGCATTTGTAGCCGCCGCATTATCCCTTATCCTGCTGGCACTGGGTGCTGGACTCGGTTTGTCTTCCATTTCGCCTTGGTCGAATACGGGCGCCTCCGCCTCGACAATTGGCAAGGGAGCTATCATCTGGCTCATCGCCATCCAAATCATCGCCTCGGCTATGGGTGGATATCTGGCCGGTCGATTAC
>JBBQIY010000062.1:0-8795 GCA_038325415.1 Kiritimatiellia bacterium | reverse complement strand
TTTGAAAGAGTGAGCAGGGCGTAGGGAGTAGTTTCCGCTGGGGACACCCCAGGCCCCGTTTGAAAAGGGTGGGGCTCGGCCGTCTCGGCCAGCCGCATTCGACACGCGCGGAGCGCGTTGTCGCCGCGACCCTGCCACACGGTTCTGTTGCCTCGGCGTCCTCAACCCCTCAACCCACGGCATCAATTAATAATAAACGGGGTCTGTGGTTATTACTTCCTCCTCTGTGCCTCGGGTGCCCTCTGTGGTAGAAAACGCACCGCGTTGGGTTACCTTTGCTTGTCTTGGGTTTGTAACAATACCTCATACAGAGGTAGCACAAAGTTTTTGGAGAAGTTGCGAGTAGCTGAAAAAAGGACTATCGACCATGGACTATAGTCTATCAGGGGTCCCAAATTCGTAATTCGTAATTTGTAATTCTCTATCTCAGGTGCCACGGTCGTGGCACGAAATACTCTTAATTAACGTTAAAACTCTGGTGGTGAAAAGAGAAACGTAGATTAAGAGAATTATTCCGAGAGCTACCGCCTCGGCGCTACGACATACACGCGTCTTTGTTTCGCGAGAGGTCTCCCAATGGATATTGGACATTCCTTGTTGTCTCTTTGTTCCATAATTTGAATTGCTGGGACTGTCGCGTGCGGACTTGACAAACTTTGTCGATCCCATGCGAGACGAATGAGAAGTTTTTTAAAAGACAAGATTAGCCGGATGCGGTGGCTGGAAATTTACAACTTTTGAGAGATGAGGGTGAGGGATATTGAAACTGGATAGTTCCGGTGAATCTTTGGGAAAGCAGAGGAGATCGGACATTTTCGAACCTGTAGCGTAGGCGTTTTTCTTGTTAAATCAGCACTAAAGCCATCTTAATATCTTACGTAACGTGTTGTTAAATAGTAGTTTACACTATATTAATAGCCTTTATTTAAAAGTGGGATTATAGGGGTTGACAAGGTGTTCACAGCTTAATATAATAATGAAATATTAACAAGATTGTAAATCTGAAGCAGGCTCAAAACAAGGTTCGACATGATGGTAGAGGGCATGATGTTGAACAAACGTAAGTCCCTCTGATGAGAAAGAAAGGAATTAGAGATGCAAGACTTCTTGAAGTTCAAAAAAATGGTAACTCCGGTTATTATTCAGATACTATTCTGGATCGGTGTTGTTGTATCTGTCATTGGTGGATTAATTTCAATCGTCCGCGGTGCAGGTGCATCTTATGGCGGTGGCGGAATGGTCCTTGTGGGTCTCCTCTGGATATTCCTTGGCCCTATTATCGTCAGAATATATTGCGAGTTGCTTATTGTAATCTTCTCGATTAACGATACACTCACGGATATCAAAAACCAGTTGAAAGCCAAGGCTGGCTAAATGCCAGCCTAGAGAATTGACGCATCCCCTAGCATAGCCGCAGAGACGCGACTATGCAGGGGGATTATTCGTTTGTCAATGATGGATATTGATTTAGGCACACCACAGCCTTCACCCGAAGAGGTCGGCTATTTTGCTCCGAAACTTAACATAACGTACCACGATTATTTCTCCTGATGAAATGAACCGGCATATCGGAACGGTGATCATTGCACCCATGACGAGTAAGGGGCGCAGTTATCCAACGCGGGTGGAGTGCAAATTTCAGAGCGTTGAAGGACAGATTGTCTTGGATCAAATCCGGACTGTGGACAAAACCCGGCTCACAAAGAAGCTAGGGCGTCTCTCTCCGACGGAATCCCAGCTCGTTCTTGACGTCTTAGGCGAGATGTTCCAGAAGTAATAAAAAACATTAGGCATTCGCACTATGCCCGGGCAATGCCTTCACGAAGTTCGCGGATCTTGGCGGCGATGATCCCGGGAATGGCGGCGGGGGTGGTGGCGTTGTCTTCGACGAGTTTGACGAGCGCGCTGCCAACGACCACGCCGTCGGCAAGTGGGGCGAGCATTTTCGCATCTTCGCCCGTGCTGATGCCGAAGCCGAGGCAGACGGGTAGCGGACAAATAGATTTAACTTCTGCCGCATGTTTTTTGACCGCTTCGTAGTCGAGACCGCCCGTGCCGGTGACGCCAAGGCGCGTGATCAAATACAGGAAACCGCCTGCGCCATCGACCAGCATTTTCAACCGCTCAGGCGTCGTCGTCGGCGCGGCAAGTCGGATGATGTGGATACCGGTGCCACTGAGTGCGGCCGCGAGCGGGCCAGCTTCTTCCGGCGGGAGATCGACAACCAGCATGCCATCAACGCCAGCCGCCTTCGCTTCTTTCGCCGTGCGCTCAAGGCCATATTTGAAGATGGGATTGTAGTAGCTGAAGAGGACGATGGGCGTCTCGGTCGTCTTGCGCAATTCGCCCGCAAGTACGATGGTCTGGCTGAGCGATGCGCCGGTTTTGAGCGCACGCTGGGAGGCGCGCTGAATGACGGATCCGTCAGCGGTAGGATCGGAGAATGGCACGCCAAGTTCGATAATATCGAGTCCGGCATTACAAGCTTCGCGAAGAATCGCAAGGCTTGTCGTGTGGTCGGGATCGCCGGCAGAAAGAAAGCATACGAGCGCTTTTTTGTTTTCGGCAGTGAGTTTTTTGAAGGTGGTGTCGATGCGGTTCATGGGGGAAGTCGCTAGTCGCAAGTGGCTAGTCGCTAGTAGAGAGTTGTGAGTTGTTTGAGAAGTCGCTAGTCGCTAGTGGCTAGTCGCTAGTAGAGAGTTGTGAGTTGTTTGAGAAGTGGCGAGTTGTGAGTTGCGAGGGTGTAGTGCGTATTGGGTTAGGTTTTTGTCCGCAGATTACGCAGATTAACGCAGATGTGGGTGGAAGAAGGGCTTTGTCGATTTCATGAAATCTTGGTTGGTAAGGTTTTTTAGACAAGATTACAAGATTAACCGGATGTTGTGAGAAGTCGCTAGTCGCTAGTGGCTAGTCGCTAGTGGGGAGTGAGAGAGAGCGTGGGGCGTGGGGCACCCCAGACCCCGTTTATTCTGGCTGGGGTTGCGAGTGGAGGGTAGGAGAAATCAGGGTTGGGCTGAGTTTTGGTTTTATTTTCATGGTGTTCTTTCTCTACTAGCAACTAGCGACTTTTTTCTAGCGACTAGCAACTAGCGGCTAGCGACTTCCCAGATACTTCATGATGTGATCGAGATCTTTGTCGCCGCGGCCAGAGAGGCAGACGAGGATAATGTCGTCCTTGGGGCGTTTGCGGGCTTCACGCATGGCGCCAGCGAGGGCGTGTGAGCTTTCAAGTGCGGGGATGATGCCTTCGTATTGGCAGAGCAACTGGAAGGCAGCGACCGCTTCGGCATCGGTCACGCCTTCGTAGCGGACGCGCTTGATGTCGTGCAAAAGCGCATGCTCGGGTCCGACGCCGGGATAGTCGAGTCCGGCGGAGATAGACCACGCTTCGTTGATCTGCCCTTCGTTATTCTGTAAGAGATAGGTCATGGCGCCGTGAAGGCTTCCCGGCGTTCCGCCGTTGATGGAGGCTGCGTGATGTGGCGTGTCTAAACCTTCGCCAGCGGCTTCGATGCCGACGATCTCGCAGTCATCATCGAGGAACGGGTAGAAGAGTCCCATGGCGTTGCTTCCACCCCCGACGCAGGCGACAAGCATGTCTGGCATGCGACCGGTAAACTCGACAATCTGCTGGCGCGCTTCATCGCCAATCACGCGCTGGAAATTGCGCACCATGGTCGGATACGGGTGCGGCCCCGAGACCGTGCCGATGACATAAAATGTATCTTCGCTCTCACCGACCCAGTAGCGCATGGCTTCGTTCATTGCGTCTTTGAGCGTGGCTGTGCCAGAGGTGACTGGGATGACTTCGGCGCCGAGGAGTTTCATGCGCAGGACGTTTGGGGCTTGGCGTTCGATGTCATCCTTGCCCATAAAGACTTTGCATTCCATGCCGAATCGGGCGGCGATAGTGGCGGTGGCGACGCCGTGTTGTCCGGCACCCGTTTCCGCGATGAGTTTTGTCTTGCCCATGCGCCTGGCGAGAAGGCCTTGGCCGACGACGTTGTTGATCTTGTGAGCACCGGTGTGTGTGCAGTCCTCGCGTTTGAGGTAGATCTGTGCGCCGCCGACATGTTCGGAGAGGCGTTGGATGTAATCGATGGGCGTTGGCCGCGCGGCATAATGCTCGAGCATGCTGTGGAATTCGCGGATGAATGCAGGGTCATTCTTGGCTTCCTCGTAGGCGGCGGCAAGTTTGTCGAGCGCCGCGATGAGCGTTTCGCCGACATAACGTCCGCCGTAGGGGCCGAAGTGTCCTGTGGAGTCTGGGTAATTGCCGATGATTTTTTTCATAAAAGGAGGGCTTGATGTATCAAGCCCGTACGAGAGGTGTGTGGCATGCCGTGCCCCTACATGATCGCACGGTAGCGCGTGTGGGCTTTGCGCATGAGTTGTTCGGTCGCTTCCCAGCCGATGCAGGCATCGGTTACGGAAACGCGGGGATTGAGGGTGGAGAGATCTTTGGGGATGGCCTGTGATCCGGGTTCGAGGTAGCTTTCGAGCATGAAGCCGCGGATCGACTTGTTGCCGTGTTCCATTTGAACGAGAAGGTTCTCGAGGACGTCGCCTTGAAGCTCGTGTTTCTTGTACGAGTTGGCGTGACTGCAGTCGACGATGATGGCGGGCAGCAAATGCTTCGCCTCGAGAGCCACTTCGCATTCACGGATCGAATCGGCATCGTAGTTGGGTGTTTTACCACCGCGTAGCACGAGGTGCGGATAGGGGTTGCCGGTGGTGCTGAATACGGCGGGAAGCCCATCGGACGTAACGCCGAGGAAGTGGTGCGGACCCAGGGCCGCTTGCATCGCGTTGATCGCCGTGGCAACCGAGCCGTCGGTTCCGTTTTTGAAACCGACGGGCATCGAACAGCCACTCGCCATTTCGCGGTGCGTCTGCGCTTCCGCGGTGCGCGCACCGATAGCAGACCACGAAATAAGATCGCTGATATACTGAGGAATGAGCGTATCGAGCAACTCCGTGCCGGCGGGAAGACCGATTTCCGCGATGCGTAGGAGGAATCGACGTGCCATGCGGATGCCTTCTTCGATATGAAAGGTGTCGTTCATGTAGGGATCGTTGATGAGACCCTTCCAGCCCAGAACAGAACGAGGCTTCTCGAAGTACACGCGCATGACAACGCAGATGGTATCCGAGATTTCATCACTCAGAATTTTGAGGCGCTTGGCGTATTCCTCTGCGGCTTCGAGATTGTGAATGGAGCACGGGCCCACGACGGCGAGGAGTCGCGCATCATCGTGGTCGAGAATTCGTTCGATTTCGTCGCGACCGCGTAGCACGGTCTGCATCGTTTTCGAGTTGTGTGGTATCTCCGTATGAATCTCGCGCGGAGTGGCGAGCAGTTCTACGGAATCAACGTGGATATTATCAAGGGCAATGTGGTTCATGGGAAAGGATGAAGTATGAATTATGAATGATGAAGTAAAAAAAACTTTGTCGGTAAGAGAAGTCGCTAGTCGCTAGTGGCTAGTCGCTAGTGGCGAAGGGTTTTAGACAAGATTACAAGATTAACCGGATGCAGTGCTGAGAGAAGTAACGAGTGGTGAGTATTACCAGAATGGTTGGAAGTTAAGGTGGAGGTTTTGAATGGCTTCGGCGAGGCGTCGAATGGCGTCGGGATCTTTGACGCCAGGTGAGCTTTCGATGCCTGAACTGATATCGTACGCCATTGCGCCTGAATCTTCAACCGCCTTTATGATGTTGTCGGGATTCAATCCGCCGGCGATTCCTAACGGCAAGTTGCAAGCGATTGTGCGCGTCTCCGACCAATTCCATGTCGCACCGTTACCGCCGGGCAAGACGCCGTGCCCGCATTCCAGCAGCATGGAAGTTCCGTCGGGCAGGGTCGGCGCGATACGCCGTGCTTCCTCCGAACTGCGCGCAACTTTTACAACCTTGTAGCCGTGCTGTTGGAGGGCGAGAATCGTATCGATGTCCTCGTTGCCGTGCAATTGGATGGTGGTGAGTCCTGCCACATCGGCGGTTGCGAGCATGATCTCAAGCGGTTCATCAACGAACACGCCGACCTTCGCCATACTGTCGGGGAGAACACGCGTGATGTCTCGGACTGTTTCGGGAGAAACATTGCGTGGACTCTTCGGAAAGAAAATAAACCCCACAGCCCCGAAACCGAGTTCAGCGCAAAGCATAGCTGTTACGGATTGGGTGATGCCGCAAATCTTGATGTTATGGATAAGGGGTTCAGTCATGGCGCACCTCGCAGGATAACATTTGCCTTAGCAATGTGGCAGGGTCTGCACACTTCACCAACGCTTCGCCAATCAAAATTTTTGAGAGGCCATGCTGCGCCATCTGTGCCACATCGTGTGCAGTGGAAACACCGCTGAGTGCCATGGCGATTGCTGGCGGTTTGATTCTCTTTGCAAGCGTCGGGGCATTCATAAGGTCGGTGGAGAAGGAGGTGAGGTTTCGGTTGTTGATGCCGATGACGGTCGCACCGATTGCAAGTGCGCGGTCGAGATCGGCGTCGTCGAAGACCTCGGTGAGCACATCGAGACCGCATTCTTTCGCCAGCGCGAAGAGGGTGCTGAGTTTAAAATCGTCGAGTATTCGTACGATGAGCAGAATGGCATCGGCTTCGATGGCGCAGGATTCGTAAACCTGATAGGGCTCGATGATAAAGTCTTTTCTCAGCACGGGAATCGAGACCGCGTTGCGAGCATCGCGTAGATCTTGGATGGAGCCTTTGAAGTAGGCGGGCTCGGTCAGCACCGAAAGCGCAGCGGCACCGCCAGCTTCGTAGGCCGCCGCTGTGGTGGCAGCGTTCAGATCAGGTTGAATGTCGCCTTTCGAGGGAGAGGCGCGTTTGATCTCTGCGACAATGCGCACACCATCCTTCTGGAGTGCCGCCTCGAATCTGCGGAAAGGCGTGGCACGCTTCGCGGCCAGAGACCGCATCTCCGATTCGGAGCAAGCGGCTTTTGAACGGGCTATTTCGTGTGCCTTTTCGGCGAGGATTTTATCGAGGAAGTTCATGATGGGTGTTTTAGACAGGGTTACAAGATTCTGTGCGGATAGCTTTTTAGACAAGATTACAAGATTTTCCGGATGCTGGGTTGGTGGATGGGCGGGGTGCTGGATGCTGTGGGTAGAGGTAGAGTTTTAGACAAGATTACAAGATTTTCCGGATGCTGGGTTGGTGGATGGGTGAAACGGATTAAAAAGGATTGCAGGGTGAAGTGATGGGTGGGTGGTAGAGACGATGTTTTCGTTTGAATTGTAGGCTGGAGGTTCCGAAGTTGAAGAGAAGGCCGTCGTCAATGCCCGTAGCAGTCAAATAGTTTACGAGCTGTGCCTCGTGCTGGATATGGAGTGTCTGGCAGGCTTTGAGTTCCACGATGACTTTGCCTCCAACAATGACGTCAGCAACGAAATCGCCAATGGATTGATCGCGATAGAGAACTGGGATCGGAACTTTTGTTGCATGCTCAAGACTGTTGGCATCCAGCTCAATAGAGAAAGCCTTTCCATAGACGGATTCAAGATAGCCGGGACCAAGCCGTTTGTGAACTTCCATCGCACAGCCGATGATTCGTTCTGTTAGTTGATCCACGTCATTCATTTCAGCATCCTTATCTCAATCTTGTTAATCTTGTCTTCAACTCCATCCGTTTGCTCTACCAGTTTCTCTACATCATTTGTTCCATCATCTAGGTCTCAATCTTGTTAATCTTGTAATCTTGTCTAAAATTACTCCTGTTTGCTTTACCAGTTTATCCGCATCATTCATTTCGGCATCCAAGTCTCAATCTTGTCCTCGCTCTCCCCTACATTCGGCTGTATTCAATCAGTTTAACGAGTTTCTCGTAGGCGGCGCCGGAGTCGATGGAGGTTTCGGATTTTTTGATACCGTCGGCAAGATTGTCGGCAAGGTTGGCGGTGAGCAGCGATGCGGCGGAATTGAGGAGCACAATGTTGCGTTTGGGGCCTGTAATTTTCCCCATGAGAATGCCTCGTGTGATCTCGGCATTTTCAGGGGCATCGCCGCCTTCGAGCTCGGCGTTGCAGCAGTAGTCGCCGAAGTAAGGATACGGATTGATATCGTAGGTCTTCACGATCCCGTCTTTCAGCTCCGAACAGCGTGTCGGGCCGGTGAGCGTGATTTCGTCCATGCCGTCATAGCCATGTACCACCATTACGCGACGCGAACCGAGTTTGCGCAGCACATTTGCAAACGTTTCGGTGAGTTCAGGCGCGAACACACCGATGAGCTGGCACGGCGCCCCAGCAGGATTGGTGAGCGGTCCGAGAAGATTGAAAAGGGTGCGTACCCCGAGTTCTTTCCGAACGCCTGCGGCGAAGCGCATGGCTTTGTGGTAGGACTGCGCGAAGAGGAACGCGATGCCGATCTCGTTGAGGGCCTGTTCCATGATTTCGGGGTCGGCTTGGAGATTCAAGCCGAGGGCTTCGAGACAGTCGGCGCTTCCGCTGCGTCCTGAGCTGGCGCGGTTGCCGTGCTTGGCGACGGTTGCACCGGCGCCGGCGGCGACGAAGGCCACGGTGGTGGAGACGTTGAACGTCATGCCACCATCGCCGCCCGTCCCGACGGTATCGAGCGTGTTCGGCCTGAGCGATTGAATGCGCAAAGCGGCCGATCGCATGGCGGCGGCACCTCCGCAGATTTCATCGATGGTCACGCCTTTGGCTTGGAGGGTGGCGAGAAAGGCCCCCATCTGCGCCTCCGTCATCTTGCCGGTGAGGATGGCGGATACGGCATCGAAGGTTTCGGTTTCGGTGAGGTCTTGTCGGTCGATGAG
>JBBQIY010000061.1:0-8898 GCA_038325415.1 Kiritimatiellia bacterium | reverse complement strand
ATCGAGCCTTGAACGGATGCAGGCAGCGACAGCAGCTAAGCATGCTTTTCAGGTCGTCATTGATCTGCCGTTTACCGATGCCAATTGCTTCGAGAAGACAATGCCTGTCGTCGTTCCAGCGCGCACGTTTCTGAGTCAGTTGCTGTGAGAGAAAAAACGTTCTTTTCAGTTCACCCTTCGCGTGAGAAATCTATAGCCCCGAGGTAACACAGAGTTTTTGATTAAGCCAATTTGTGCTAAGACCTAATCCCTAACACCTATCCCCTCTTCTGAACTTGTGGTGAGGGTATCTGTCTCTGGTTTTGGAAGCAAAACACCATTCTTAACTCACTGCGTTTTTCTCTATTGCCGCCATGAACGGGGGACGGATGTTCAAAAAGGTGGCGAAGGTTGCATCGCGAAGGTGGCGGCACTTCTTTTTTAAACGTCCGTCTCCGTCTCTTTTTCTCTCCTCTTTTTCTCTTTGTTCAAAACACTCTTCCTACCTTAACCAAGGTATGTGCTACAATAGAAAACATGATTTTACCACAGCCATTTCAGTATCAGGGAAGCAAAAGGATGTTGGCCTCGGTGATCCTTCAATATCTTCCTGCTAAAACACAGCGAATTGTCGAACCCTTTGCAGGGTCTGCTGCGCTTTCCATCGCCTGCGTCGCCAGAGGCGTGGCGAAAAGCTTTTGGCTTAGCGACTTCAACAAACCGTTGGCAGAATTGCTGGGGATGATTATCAACAACCCTGAGTCTCTTTCGGATTTCTATAAGAGCATTTGGTGTGGAGAGGTCGATGAGTCAATCGAACAGTACTACCGAGTTCGAGAAGACTTTAACCGATCAAATGACCCCAGATTGTTGCTTTACTTGCTGGCAAGATGTGTAAAGGGTTCTGTACGCTATAATTCCGATGGACTTTTTAATCAAAGTCCAGATAAACGCCGTCTTGGTACGCATCCGCGCACCATGAGAAACAATCTTCTCAGAGTATCTATGCTGTTACGTGGAAAGACCATCGTAACAGCCTCCGATTATCGCGATGTGCTTGTCAATTGCATGGATTCTGATGTTGTTTACATGGATCCACCTTATCAAGGCGTTTGTGGGGAAAGAGATTCCCGTTATTTTTCCGGCATTTCTTACGATGCCTTTATTTCATCTCTGCAGGAGTTGAATGAGAGAAATATTATGTATCTCATCAGCTACGATGGGCGCCTAGGCGACAAGGCGTATGGAACCCCTCTTCCAGACCTGCTCGAGTTGACCCTTGTTGAAATTGAGGCGGGACGCTCAACACAGGCGACCTTCTTGGGGAGAAAAGACGTAACATTTGAATCGTTGTATCTTTCAAAACCACTTGCTCGCATGGTTAAAGCTTGTTGACGATGAATCAATAGATGCTAACGAGTGATTTTTTGTCTGAAATCGCTGAGGACAAGGCTCGGTATTGGAATGGTGGGCTGAACGGCTCCGTGGTGATTGTATCTGTTTTTTGTCGCCAAAAGCACAACATCTCCAACTCGCTGCGGTTTTTCTATACTGCCGCCATGAACGCGGTATGGACCTTCAAAAAGGGGCGAAGGTTGTGCTGGGATAATGGTGGCATTTCTGCCTTTTTTATACGCTTGTCTTCTTAATCTACGTTTTTTCTTTTCTTGAGTTTTGACGTAGATCAACTGTATTGTTGCGCTATTGCCGAAACACCTGCATATCGAAAAACTCTGTGCTACCCTCCGTGACTCTGCGCCTCTGTGTGAGGTATTTCAACAAACCTCAGACTTGCAGAAGCAACCTAGCGCGATGCGGTTTTTTCACGCAGTGGCGCAGAGACAAGGAGAACCACAGAGGAAAATTTAGATGGAAATTTACAAAACGTCTTCGAGCGGTGGAGCATCAAACTTGAAGCCGAGCACCTCATCGACTTTTACAGAAAAGCACAGCCCGTGTGCTTCGCTGGCAATTCCATAGTGAGAGGAAATACTCTCCATCAAGGTGGATTTTTGATCAGCAAGACACACAATCAACAGGATTTCCTTCTCTGGATGAATCGCAATACCCAGAAACTTCTGTGTTTCTCCGGACACCGAACTGCGTCCATGAATAATGGTTCCACCGCGGGCCCCTGCCTTACGTGCGGCCTTCATCGCATCGTGAGCAAAGCCATGATTGCAGATGTAAACGATAAGTTCTTTGTCAACTTCCATGTTTTTCCTCTCTTTCATCGTCAGTTCGGCCATCAACCACCTCCATGACGATCCAAACGTTTATTCCTTTTTCGTCGCTGCCTGGATAAATGAGTATCCCGCTTTTGACATGCTACCGACGGACACGGTCATCACGCCGCCTATGCCCGACTGAGAAAAAACCAACTTGGCGTCCAAGGCATCAAAAATTGCTGGGACGTCTTCATCTTCGACAAGACTGAAAATGACATTCTTATCCGTCGCTTCCAAGGACAGGCATTCGAGAATCTCCGACGAGGCCGTACCGCTACCGGTAACGGTCGTCTGAAAGTCTATTTTGTGCTTGCCGATGATGGCGCTCGCTTTGTCATTAAGCTTTTTCGGCACGATTGAAATCAAGAGTTTCATTTTCTCCTCCTAGTGATGGGTTCAATTCTTTCGTCCTCTCTTGCGCCTTAAGCCTTTCGACCTTGGCCTTAAAGATACAACCGAGCAGTTGAATCGTGATCAGCGGTGTCATCGCCACAAACGCAACGAGCCCGAAGGCATCGGCCAGAACGTTGCCACCCGTCGCATGAGCCGCCCCGAGTGCATACGGCATCAAAAACGCCGAGGTCATAATGCCCGATACCGCCCCGCCGGAGTCAAACGCGATCGCCATAAAGATGTTCGGCGTAAAAAAGCTGAGCAAAATGGCCAGCGCATAGCCCGGCAGCAAAATCCACCAGATATTGAGACCCGTCAGCACACGCATGCACGCCAGCCCGATCGCAATCGAAACGCCCCCTGAAAGCGAAATCATCATAAAACGCCGGGGAATAGCACCGGCGCTCACAATTTCAACTTGCCGGTTCAAGGCGATTACCGATGGCTCGGCCGCCACCACGGTGAATCCGAAAAGCATTCCGAGCGGAACGAGGAGCCAATTATGGGATAACGCACCGAGATTTTCTCCGATAAAGGTTCCGATGTTGACCAACCCCGCGTTGGCACCTGTCAGGAAAAGCACGAGGCCGATGTAGGTATAGACAAACGCGATGAGAATCTTGAGAACACGCTTAAAATTGAAACGGAACGCGATAAGCTGAAAAATCCCAAAGAACAGGATAAACGGTAAAATAGCTATCGCCATCTGGACAAGATGTTGCAAAAAGTAGCCTTTAAAACTCAATTCGGTTTCGCTGACTGGCACTTTTGATTCAAAAAACAGCCCTAGGATCAGAACGGAAAGAATAGGCCCGATCGAGGCAATACCCACCAGCCCGAAGCTGTCTTCTTCGGATCGCTGGTCGCCACGGCTCTTTGAAATACCAAAGCCAAGCGAAATAATGAACGGAACCGCCATGGGCCCCGTCGTTACGCCACCCGAATCAAAGGCGACCGGGATGAACCCCGGATTATAAACAGCCACGATCCCTGCAATAATGAACAAACCAATATAGCAAATCATGAACAATCGGCTCAGCTTGAATTGCGTTAGTACGCGCACAAGCCCCCCTACAAAGAAGAGACCGACGCCCAGCGAGACCGACAGGATGAGCCTCGGCTCCGCGACGACGCTCTTGAATTGGCCCGCTAGAACCCAAAGTGCAGGTTCCGCCACCGTCACCAAAAAGCCAACAAGGAAAGCCACGGCGATGAAAAAGAAAAGCTTACGCCGTCTGACAATGTCTTCGCCGATCGCTTCGGCAATGGTAATCAAAGACGACTCCGAGCCGATTGAGAAAAGTGCTAGCCCCAGAATCAGAAGCACATCACCCGCGATGAAGTTCAGCACGGCAACTCGAGGAGCCCGAAGTAAACACGCAACAATGAGAATAATGATAGAAATGGGCAACACGGCCTTCGCCGAGTCGATTACCGTCGTCACTAATACCGTCTTCCGAACTTTCCGCACAACCGCATGCCCTTTCTTGTTTACTGCAAAATGCATCATACTCAACTTTAGGCTTTAATTCAAGTCCAACCAAAATTATCCCAGCAATTCTAATATGACCACCCCGAACGGTCGGGACAGAGCCCAACCCTCCAGTTTCAGGGAAAATCGCTTGTTTATGATCGTGGAGGGACGACACTTGCTTGCGCACTACGCGCAGGCAAGTGTCGTCCGTTATGCAAAAGAAAGTCATAATTAGAATTGCTGAAATTATCCACCATGGTTGCGCCTCGACCCAATTAATGTAATCTTGAAGAAAAGTTTCAAGATTACGGTGAAGCACTTCCGTGTGGCAGAGTGTGCACACTGCCGTGATTATGCTTCAGCACATGGCCATGTCATTATTGTTGACTTGCAGAACAGACTGAGAAATTTATCCTGACTATCTTGTACATCCGTGTTATAGAATTCTTGCGCAGAAAGTAGTAAATCCGTAACGCCGAGGCGGTAGACTCGGAATAACGGAAGTATGTATTTCCTTTCGTCGGGCTAATCTGCTAGAATCAGCACTAAACAACCTTAATAATAAAGGCGGTGGCAGGATTGAATCCGCAGCCTCCAATTTCCACACACAACCCGGAGTCTCAAACCCTTGAACAGAACCTGTTTCCCACGCCTATCGTCGATTTTCCGCCTCTGCGCCGCCGTAACCGCAGTCGCTTGTATGACCCACGCCTTTGCCCACGCTGATGGTGTATCGGTACGCGATGTTTCCAACTCCATTTCCACAAGCGCAAACCCGACGGAAGCCGGATCGACCAGCGGCAGCGGCGAGAGTTTTTCGTTCAATGCTCCCTGCGTGGTTGCCGCGACGGCGAACGCGGGCTTTACCTTCCAGAACTGGACCGAAGGCGGCGCAGTGGTCTCGAGCGCCATCAATTATGCGTTCAACGTGACGACAAGCCGCTCCTTAGTCGCCAATTTCGCTACGGTTACCTTCGCCGTTTCCGCTTTCCCGAGTCCTCCGACCGGTGGAGAGGTTTCTGGCGACGGCCTTTTCGCCAGCAACGCGGTCTGCACGGTTGTTGCGACGCCCGCTCTAGGCTATATCTTCCAGTACTGGAGCGAGGGCGGTTCCGTAGTCACAAACGCCGCGAGCTACGCTTTTGCGGTGACACAGCCGCGCACGCTCATCGCAAAATTCGCACCGATTAACTGCTTCATCACCCTCTACCCCAGCCCAGACCATGCCGGTAATGTCGAGGGCGGGGGCTTGGTACTGAGCAACACGACCTGCACCGTGATCGCGACAGCAAACTACGGATACACGTTCACGGACTGGACCGAGGGTGACACCAAGACCACGACAACCACCAACTATACCTTCACTGCGACCCTGAACCGCACGCTGGTGGCGAACTTCACGACGAACAATTATGCCATCACTGCGGTCGGCAGCCCAATTGAAGGTGGAGCTGTGGTCGGCAGTGGGGTCAAGCCCTTCGGCACCCGCTGCACAGTCTTGGCAACCCCAAATACTGGCTTTGCCTTTTTATATTGGACGGAAGGCGGTTCGGTGGTCACCAACGCCAGCCCGTACTCCTTCACCGTGTTGACTAACCGGATGCTAACCGCAGTCTTTTCAACGAACAAGTACGCCATCGCCACGAACACCAGCCCAGTGATGGCCGGAACGACAACCGGTGGCGGCACCTATCTGCACGGCACCGCTTGCACGGTTCTCACCACGGCTAACTATGGGTACACCTTTGCCAACTGGTCTGAGGGTGGCGCTGTGGTCGCCTCGACTCCGAACTACGCCTTTGCGGTGACGAGGAACCGCACACTGGTGGCGAATTTCAGCACAAACCGCTACACCATCGCCACCAGCATCAATCCCGCCGCAGGCGGGGCAGCAACGGGTGGAGGCTCCATCGCCTACGGAACACCGTGCACCGTCATTGCGATGCCCAGCTTCGGCTATTCTTTTGTGAACTGGAGCGAAGGCGGCACAGTGGTCGCGACCACGTCGGTCTATGCTTTCACGGTGACGAAAAGCAGTGCGCTCGTCGCAACGTTTGCCTACACAGCTACGCTTAGCGAAGTGCTTGACGCCCCGTCGATCCCTTGGACGACGAACGGCGATGCCTCATGGCGCGAGCAGGCCGTCGTAACCCACGACGGAATCGACGCAGCGCAAAGCGGCAGCTTAGGCGATTCCCAATCCAGATCTCTTCAAACGGAGGTCACCGGCCCCGGCACATTGACCTTCTGGTGGAAGGCGTCGTCCGAGGCGGGCTACGATTATCTGCGCTTCTCGATCGACGGGGTGGAGCAGCCCAGCAGCATCTCCGGCGAGACCGACTGGAGGCAGCAATCCTTTGCGCTAAGCACCGGTCGGCATGTCCTGACCTGGACCTACGCCAAGGACGGCAGTCGTTCATCGGGCGCGGACTGCGGATGGGTTGACCAAGTTATCTTCACGCCGCCGCGTTCTCCCGTGTACCGCTTCTGGTCGAACATCTATCGCGCGCATTTCTTCACGATGTCCGAAGCTGAGAAGGACAGGGTGAGCACCGAGTTGCCACAGGACTGGGCTTACGAAGGTATCGCGTATAACGCCTACGCAGTGCCTTCATCCGATTCGACACCGATCTACCGCTTCTGGTCGCCGCGTTATCGTGGGCACTTCTACACGATTTCCGAAGGGGAGAAGAACCACATCATCGCCAATTTCTCTCGCGACTGGCGTTACGAGGGACCTTCTCAGTATGCCTATGCCTCAGCAGTCGCCGGCATGATGCCAGTCTACCGCTTCTGGTCTCCTCGCTACAAACACCACTTCTTCACGATTTCGGAGGCAGAGAAGAACAGCACCATCGCGAACCTCTCCCATGACTGGCAATACGAAGGTGTGGCCTTTCACGCTTTCCCAGTAGAGGTCAGAAGGGGGCGTTCCGCTACACCAGCCGCTCTGGCGAATCCCTCTGCTGATAGCGACGAGCTTGGCGTTGCCAAAACGGATCTTGTTTCGTTGACAACGGATGAAGGCGGCGTGGTCTTCCCGCTCAATTTCCCCGGAGATACCGTCACAGCCGTGGTGGACAACGGTTCGCCCGAAGAGCTGGCTTACGTTCTGGAAGAGGCGGATTCGCCTTTGAAAGCCGAGGTGTCAGCCTTCGCTTCAGAGCATCGCCAACGCTTCGAAGTGTGGACGCGCCAGCCTGGAGCCGACGCACTATCGCGCGCTCACACCAGTTGGTTCGAACGGCAACTGGATCCTCCTGCTGTGCTGAACGACGGCGTAGAAAGTGCCACCTCCGAATCCGGAACTGGCGTTGGCCTGCCGATCGAACGAATCAAGATGCCAGCGTCCGACGAGACGTTCACCGTGACGTTCTACTCTGCCACACAAGGCGTTCTGAACACCGTCACCGGAGTCACTGGCGGCGAGATGCTCGAACTCAAAGTCTCCGAGTGGAACTGCTGGCACTGGGTCAGTGTGTGGCGCGATAGCGACGGCGAGCGCGTAATGTCGCTGTGGATCCGGCACGAGATCGAGGAATAAGGTTTTCAACTCCCTAGAAACATCTGGGAAATTCGGAAGTGGATGCGTTGTCACGCAATGGAGTCTGAGAACACTTCTCTCGACTAGGTCCTTCGGGAGCTGGAAACGCCCCCGAAGGTAGGTGTTGGTTGAAACACCTACACCTTCGTCCAGATGAATGCGCAACTTCATCTTAGCTTTGGGATCGGGGTTAGGCATGAATGTATCGTCGTCCCACATCGAATCATCTGCCGTCTGGCCAATGTACAAATCAGCATGGGTAAAGTTCGCTAATTTTCCCTCCTGCGAAATGTTTAACCCAAAGAAGACGGACGCATTTCTGCACGAATAGCTCGCGAGTATAAAAGGCAAGTCGAATTGGCGCTGATTCTGCCGTGTTATTAACTCAGGAGTCCTCCCGTTCAAAATAGCCGCTGGTTAGATTTTCCACGGGTGGACATCAATTCCACGAGCCTTCATGACTGGAGCTGCAATCTTCTGCAACTGCACCACGATCCTTACTTTTTCGGGGAAGGGCAGGTCTCGTAGTTTTTTTCGGTGGTCTTCCTTCTCACCGACAATTACCGACTTTTTTGTTAGTTCATTGTCCATGAATTCCACCTCTCCAAAAGATTATATCGACTCAAGATTTCACAAAGAATGCGTTCATCTATGGCTCCGCTTGACATGAAAAGCGGAACTCTAGCTCGGTCTTTGGGCCGCCCTGTGGCAATGGAGATCGCCAAAAGATGATCCGGACCAAGTACGCTGGTCGGTACGCCGTCATAATCGATGTTCCTCGCCTTCTCAAGCGCCTCATCAAGAAGACCGGGCGCTGTCGGAAGAAACTGGACCGGCGTGCCTTCGATCATGATGCATTCACCGACAAATTCAGTGTAGCCAAGCTCCTTTAAAAAAGTGTAGATCGGGGAGATGCCTACCAGTGGCCCACTTGCTTTTGGAAAAAACACAAAGACATAGAGGTCAAAAGTGGTGAACGGTTCCGTGTAGAAAGTCGCACCCATAGCACCACCAATAGCGTACTTTTCAATAAGACGTTTCTCCACAAGGAGATTAAGGACAATCAGTGTCTGCTTCATGAAGAAAGTTTACCCGAGTTCTGGTTGAAGTGCAATTGAGTATCAAGCCCCTACATTGAAAGGGGTGCGCGTCAAAATAGTTTGACGCGCAGAGAAGTCAGAAGTCAGAAGTCAGGAGTCAGAAGTTGGAAATCAAGCACTTACGCCAATTTAGGCGAAATAATTCATGTCTCTGTTCTCGTGACACCACGGAAGAAGTTT
>JBBQIY010000060.1:0-8949 GCA_038325415.1 Kiritimatiellia bacterium | reverse complement strand
TATGCAATGGTACTACACGAAGCAAGGACAGCAGTTCGGCCCGGTTGACGAGGCTGAGCTTCACCGCCTTGCGCAAAGGGGAGAAATTACGCCAGATGATCTCGTCTGGAATCCCACTTTTGGCGATAAATGGGTCCCTGCATCCTCTGTTGAAACGCTTTTTGCTTCGCCGCCGCGGATGACGCCACCAGTAATCGTGGACGAACAACCGTTCGGCGCGGATGGAGTCTGGGGTAGCACCCCCAACCGCGATCTCATGGGAATGGCACGAGAATCACTCCGAAATCACTGGGGTCTCGGCATTGGGGTTATGTTGCTCAACCAGATTATTCTTTCTGTCGCATCCCAGCTCATCCCAATCGCTGGCTTAATCATAGGTGGGCCTATGGCCTTGGGTCTATGCCTTGTCTTTCTCTCACTGGCTCGTCGAAAGCACGCAGAGGTTGGTCAACTGTTTAGTGGATTCAGTCGATTTGGGACAGCTCTGTGGGCCTACCTCTTGATGTATTTGTTTATTCTCCTTTGGACTCTTTTGCTCATTATTCCTGGCATCATCGCCAGCTATGCCTACTCCATGATGTTTTTTATCATGGCGGATGACCCCTCTGTCAAAGCGCGTGATGCGATTACGCGAAGTAAAGAGATGATGCGCGGGAATAAATGGAAGTTGTTTTGTCTCTACTGGCGCTTCTTCTGGTGGATGCTCCTCTGCTTGCTAACGTTGGGCATCGGGTTTTTGTGGTTAGCCCCGTACATACAGGCATCGCTTGCCCACTTCTACGAAGACGTAAGGCGAGGTAAGGTGACGGAGAAGAAAGAGACTGCTCCCGATGTCGATGGATCTTATCAGCGGCAATAAAACCAGAAATTAGGAAGACGGCTCGCCACAGTCTCGCCCTCCAGCACGTTTGGGAGCGGTTCTAGCCTAGTCTGGAGGGCGAGACTGTGGCGAGCCGAATCTATATTTTTTGTCATCATTAAAATTGCTACAATAGAACGTAGAAAGAACTTCGTTGTTAAAAGAAAGTTCACAACCTAAGGATTCCAACCATGCCGACCAAGACCTCTCCACTGAAATCGAAAAAGCTCAATCAACTCCGCTCGGTCGTTATTGAGCGCAAATTCACAAAACATCCTGCGGGTTCTGTGCTCATCAAGCAGGGCGATACGTGGGTGTTGTGTACGGCGAGTATTGAGGAGAGCGTCCCGCCGTTTATGCGTGGAACCGGTAAGGGATGGGTGACGGCGGAATACAGTATGTTGCCCGGAAGTACGCATACCCGCAAAGACCGCGAAATCAAAAAAGGCAAGCCAGATGCCCGTGGCACGGAGATCGGCCGCCTTGTCGGCCGCGCACTTCGCGCTGCCGTCGATATGGATCAGCTTGGCGAGCGAACGATTACGATCGATTGCGACGTGCTTCAGGCGGACGGAGGGACGCGATGCGCCTCGATCACGGGAGGCATGGTTGCGCTGGTAGATGCGTTGAATTCGCTCGTCATTAACGGCAAGCTGGCGAAGTCGCCACTGAAGTATTTCATCGCGGCGGTCAGCGTCGGGATCTGCGACAACAAGCCAACACTGGACCTCGATTATGTCCATGACTCCACCGCCGAGGTCGACCTGAACGTCGTGATGACCGATGACGGTCGTTTCGTGGAGATTCAAGGTACGGCTGAGCATGAACCCTTCACGGAAGACCAGCTCGATGCGTTGAAGGTGCTGGCTGGAAAAGGCATCAAGGCACTTGTCAAAATTCAGAAAGAAGCACTTCTTGCTCAGACTCCGCGATGACGAACAAGGGTGTCTTTGTAACCTCCAAATACATGATGACGTTTCAAATTTCGTGCGTATTTTTTTGATTCGATGAAGTGGGGCGATGAGTTTAATTCCGCAGTAAACTATTACTGTTAAATTAATTATGTCGCTTTTCAGGGTATGCTTTGCTCTGGACGGCAAGAGTTGATTTCGCTTGCGCGAGACCCTCAATAGATGTCATAATACTGAACTTCAACACGGCGCAGGTCACAGAAGGCAGTGCCGAAAACAAAACAAAACAAACGAGTTTGCGTCAAGACCACAGAAGGTCAGCGCTCACAAGAGGTAAATCATCATGGGATGGTTCTCAAAGAGTACGACATCGAAACAAGAGATGCCGGCCGACATCTGGCAGGTATGCCCGTCCTGTCAAGCCCACGTCTTCAAGGACGAATGGGCGGCAAACCTGAAGGTCTGCCCCAAGTGCAATTACCACGACCGTCTTGCATGCCGTGAGCGAATTGATCTGCTCGTGGACAGCGGGACGTTCAGGGAATTCAATCAGCACATTGTTCCTTCGGATCCACTGAACTTTAGCGATGCCAAAGGACCGTATAAAGAAAAGGCGGATGCTACCGTGAAAGCACTGGGGATCAGCGAGTCCGTCATTACGGGCAGCGGAACGATCAGCGGAATACGTGTCGTCTTGGCGGTCATGGATTTCCGGTTCTTAGGCGGAAGCCTTGCCAGCGGTACGGGCGAGAAGATCGTGCTCGCGATTGAGCATGCCATTCGCTTCAAGCGCACGTTCATCATGATTTCCGCATCAGGCGGCGCTCGTATGCACGAGGGCATTATCTCCCTCATGCAGATGGCGAAGACCTGCGCGGCGGTGTCCAAGCTCGATAAAGCGGGACTCCCGTTCATCTCGATTATGTCCGACCCCACGACAGGCGGTGTTTCGGCGAGCTATGCCATGATCGGCGATATCAACATCGCTGAACCGGGTACGCTCATCGGCTTCGCCGGCAGGCGCGTCATCGAGCAAACCATCAAGCAGAAGCTGCCGAAGGATTTCCAGACCGCAGAATATCTGCAAGAACATGGTTTCGTGGATCACATTGTCGCCCGCAAGGAGATGAAGTCTTTCCTTTCGGCAGTTCTCGCGTACCGCGTAAAATAGGAAAAGCGCAATGAATTTTGAATTTGAAAAAACGCTTGAACCGTTGCGCGACGAGATCGCGAAACTGGAGACAAAGCGGTTGAAGGGCGACAGTGCTGCACCGAGTAAGCTCACGGCACTGAGCCGGAAGCTGGAGGCGGAGACGGAGCGGATTTACTCGACGCTTTCGCCTTGGGACAAGGTGCAGGTGGCACGCCACGCGGGTCGACCCACGATCATGCAGTACGCCACGAAGATGTGCGACGAATTTATTGAGTTGCACGGCGACCGCGTGTTTGGCGACGACAAGGCGATGATTGGTGGTTTGGCAAAAATCGGCGACAAACGGTTTATGATCATCGGCCATCGCAAGGGTCAAACCGTCGAGGAGAACATCGCGTTCAACTTCGGTATGGCCAATCCTGAAGGATTCCGCAAGGCAATGCGCCTGATGCATCTCGCAGAGAAGTGGGGCCTTCCGGTTGTGACGATGATCGATACGCCAGGCGCATACCCTGGACTCGAAGCGGAAGCGCGTGGGCAGGCAGAGGCTATCGGCCGTAACTTGATGGAGATGTCAGCACTCGAAACGCCGATTATTACGATCGTGACGGGCGAGGGCGGAAGCGGTGGCGCACTGGGAATCGCGGTCGGTGACCGCGTTCTGATGCTCGAACACGCCGTCTATTCGGTGATCTCACCGGAAGGCTGCGCAACCATTCTCTGGCGCGACGGCACCAAGGCTCCTGAGGCGGCCAAGGCACTTCACATCACGGCAAAGGATCTCTCCGAACTCAATATCATCGATGGCATCATCCCCGAGCCAAGAGGCGGCGCACACTGCAATCCGGCCGAGACGATGGAAAACGTCAAGACCGCGTTGCTGGAGCAGATCGCTGCGCTATCCGGTCTTTCAGCGTCTAAACTGGTCGACCTGCGGTACAAGAAGTACACGGCGATCGGACGCTTCCAACCCCCGACGAAACAAAAAACATTTTCAGGAAACAAATGATGAGTAACTCTACGAAGAAAACCTCTACCCAGAAAACGGTAGCCCCCGCGCCAGTCGCGGTGGCGGCTCCTGCCGCAGCAGTGCATACGCCTCTTAGAATCACCGACACCAGCTTGCGTGATGCCCACCAATCGCTGTGGGCAACGCGAATGCGTACCGCCGACATCATGGAGATCATCGATGTTGTCGATTCCGTCGGCTTCTACTCGCTTGAATGCTGGGGCGGCGCGACGTTCGACGTCTGTATGCGCTTTCTCCGCGAAAATCCGTGGGATCGCCTGCGCCAGATCAAGTCACGCGCTAAGAAGACACCGCTTCAGATGTTGCTTCGCGGACAAAACATCCTCGGCTACAAAAATTATGCCGATGACGTTCTCGAGCGTTTCGTTGCGCTTGCCGTGAAGAATGGCGTTGATATTTTCCGCACGTTTGATGCGCTTAACGACAACCGCAACATCGAGCAAGCTCTGAAGTTTGTCAAGAAGTACGGTGGCCATGCTCAGGGAACGATCTGTTACACGATCAGCCCCGTGCACACCGTGGCAGAGTACGTTCGCATCGCTGAAGAACAAGAGCAGATGGGTATCGACTCCCTCTGTATCAAAGATATGGCGGGCATCCTCTCGCCAGTCGCCGCTCACGAGTTGGTGAAGACACTTGCCGCCGTCATCAAGGTGCCGATTCAGATCCATACCCACGCGACAAGCGGTATGGGTGTTGCCTCCTACTTCGAGGCCGTCAAGGCCGGAGCCGGTGCCATTGACTGTGCCATCTCGGCCATTGCCGGATTCTCCTCGCAACCTCCTGTGGAGACGATGATCTCCATGTTCGCCGAAACCCCGTACAAGACGGAACTCGATGGCGATGCGCTGAAGAAGATGAACCGCTACTTCATGAACCTCAAGCCCCTGCGCGAGCCTTCGCACGGGATGCCGCTCATCATTGATCCCGAGATTCTGGAGCACAACGTCCCTGGCGGCATGATTTCGAATTTGCGCTCGCAGCTTGCCCAGCAGGGTGCACTTGATCGGTTGGACGAGGTTCTTAAGGAATTGCCGCTTGTCCGCGCCGATATGGGCTACCCTCCGCTGGTCACGCCAACGAGTCAGATCGTCGGTGTGCAGGCGGTGCTAAACGTCCTCGCCGGCAAGCGTTACGAGATGGTCACGCAAGAAACCCGCGACTACGTGGGCGGCCTCTATGGCCGTTCCCCAGCTCCGATCAACGCAGCGATACAGAAGCAGATCCTTGGCAAGAATAAGCCGATCACCTGCCGTCCTGCGGATCTTCTCAAGCCCGGCCTGCCTGGTTGCGTGGATTCCGTTGCGCCGTCCCTGATCAAGGAAGAGGAAGACATTCTTTCCTTCTGCCTGTTCCCAGAGCCAGCACTCGAATATTTCAAGTGGCGTGACATGCCTCCTGCTGATCGCCCGGCAATCCCGGCAGACGAGGAGATGAAAGCCAAGAACAAGACTGCCGTTGCAAGCGCCCCGGCACGTCCGATCATGGCCCCTTCCGATTACACGGCCATCGAAAGCCTCATGGTAACGGTTAAGCAGCTCGGAATTTCTGAGCTGACGATTCGCCGCAGCGATGTCGCGTTTTCGCTCCGTGGCGATGGTTCGACGTCGGGACAAAGTGCCCCCCTCGCTGACACACAGCTTTCCGCTGCAGTGCAGGAGACGGTGACGGCGAATCCGCCCAAGGCAGAAGCTGCGGCCTCCTATCCGACGATTGATGCACCGCTCACTGGCACGTTCTACCGAAGCAACGGATTGAACCATCCGAACTTCGTTGAAGAAGGTGGCACGCTCAAAGGTGGCCAGCCGCTCTGCATTATCGAGGCGATGAAGCTCTTCAACCAGATTAAGGTCGACAAGCCCTGCAAGGTCATCAAGTTCCTTGTGAAGCATGGCGGCGCGATCCAGAAGGGTGCACCCCTCGCACAGGTTGAGTACCTGTAAGCGAAGCAGAAGCTTCGCCGAGGAGTAGGGAGTAGGGCGTAGATGCTCTGAGTGTTCTTACCAGACTCCCATAGAAACAAAGAGAGGGTCGAGGATACGTCCTCGGCTCTCTTTTTTTATTTATTTGATATACGAACAGCAGTAGTCGGTCGGGGATTTAACCTTGAGGCTAAATTTTGATTTTGCGGGAACCTCAAACACCGTGCCGTCTTTGAACGTCTGCCAACCTTTGGCGCCCGCGATGAGTACATCAAGATCGCCAGAAACGATCTCCATAATTTCTTTGTCCTCCGTACCGAATTCATAATCGCCCGGGAGCATCACGCCAAGGGTCTTGCGAGTTCCGTCGGGGAAGACAACCGTACGACTGGTCACTTTCCCGTTAAAGTAGATGTTTGCTTTTTTGATGATCGTCACATTCTTGAATTCAGACATAGCGTGCTCCGTTGTTTTTTGGGGTTAAAGTGTTGCGGTTTTAAATTTCGTCCTAAACATAGGAATCGCCAAATATAGTAACGTTGCGCTGAACATGACGCAAGCCGAAAGCAGTGAAAAGCAGAGGTGAGGCACGGTCTCTTCGCTTGCCGTTGACTTATGCCTGAGATTTAGACTTCCGTTAGCGACGGGACTGTGCACCTTCATTGTAATCTTATCTTTTGACAAGATTACATATTGTGATTACGATTGAACTCGTGGCATAGAAGGTGTAAGATGTTCGTCGTTATAAGATGAGAGAAAAGAAGAAAGGACAAAATGAAAATCAAAGTTATCATGTCACTGATTGCGACCGCACTGTTGACCCTGTCTTCCTATGCGGAGACGAATACCGTGGCGGCAGCAACCTCGACAAATGCTGTTCCTGTTCTCGTAGTCAAGATCGGCAAACTCGTGTTCGAAGGAAACGGCAGTTCGATTGAGAATGCGGTGGTCGTCAAGAACGCAAAGGATGAGATGGAGGGGGTTGCCGCCGAATCGAAGTGGGTGAAGAAAGTTCATCCGAAATGGATCAAGGGCAATCAGGCACTTCTTCGCGTTAAAGAAAAAGACTACGACCGAATCGAATACAAAACGCCGGACGGGAAGACTGAGACCCTCTTCTTCGATATTACCGAGTTCTTCGGAAAGTACTGAAGTGACGCGTGGCAGGGTGCGAATGCAGGGAGGGACAAGCGGTTGCTTGCCCTTCGTTGGACGAGCAGACGCTCGTCCCTCCCCAGTCTAGAGGTAAAGCTACGCTCTACCTCTGCGGCAAGCGTACTTTCTCAATCGTTCAGAGCGAGTTGATGGCATCGACATCGATGCTGACTAGGACACCTGAGGGTGGGGGATTGGCGGTGATGGTGTTGCGGAGAGTTTCCGTGATGAAGCCGATTCGCGATCCGCGCAGGGTCAGTTGATACCGCCAGTTGTTCTTCATCTTCTCAAGTGGCGCAGGACTCGGCCCTCCAAGGAGGAAATTGTCGGATGCACCGATGGCGTCCGCGAGGCACTGTGCATACGCTGCCACCTTGTCTTGATCTTCACCTTTGAGCGTGATGCATGTGTAGTGCGTGAAAGGCGGATAGGCGAGTTCACTGCGTTCTTCGAGCTCGAGTTCGGCAAAGCCTGCGAAATCTTCCGTTCGGGCGAACTGGATGGACGGATGCTCTGGGGAGAGCGTCTGGACCAGCACGTCGCCTTGGGTGGATCCGCGACCGGAACGGCCGGCCATCTGAGCGATAAGCTGGAAGGTCCGTTCTGAGGCGCGGAAGTCGGGAATGTGAAGTCCGCTGTCGGCATTGAGAATTCCGGCGAGCGTCACGTTCGGGAAGTCGAGCCCTTTGGCGATCATCTGCGTGCCGATCAAAATATCGATCTTTCCGGCACGGAAGCGATCGAGGATTTCCTCATGGCTGAACTTGCGGGAGGTCACATCGGCATCCATGCGTTGGATTTTTGCTGAGGGGAAAATGCGCTTGGCGATGGACTCGACGCGTTGTGTGCCGATACCGCTCATCTTGTAGTTCGGGTCGCCGCAGTCGGGGCAGCGTGTGGGCACTTTCCGGAAGGCTCCGCAGATGTGACAACGCAAAATTTCATCATCGAGGTGATACGTCATTCCCACGGAACAACTATCGCAGCGTTCGGCATGACCGCATTTGGGACACATCACATTCGGGGCGTAACCGCGACGATTGAGGAAGAGCATGGTCTGTTCGCCGAGTTCGAGGCGTCGGCGAACGGCTTCGACGAGGCGTTGGGAGAAAACGGGCAGGGTGCCGAGCTTGGCGACCTCGCCGCGCATGTCAACGATTTCGGTGTGCGGCATTTTCATGTCGACGGCGCGTTTCGACATGGTGGCAAGATGGTATTTGCCGGTCTTGGCATTGTGCCAGCTTTCTAAGGAAGGCGTGGCGGAGCCGAGGACGACGGTGCAGTGTTCGTAGTGCCCACGCATCACGGCGATATCACGGGCATTGTAGCGCGGCGTTTCATCCTGTTTGTAGCTTGGTTCGTGTTCTTCGTCGACGATGATAATGCCTAGGTTTGCAACGGGTGCGAAGATCGCGGAGCGGGGTCCCACGACAACGCGGGCCTCGCCGGTGTGGATACGGTGCCACTCGTCGTGGCGTTCGCCGTTGCTTAACTGGCTGTGTAGCACAGCAATGACGGAGCCAAAGCGCGAAGCGAAGCGCTGGATCGTTTGAGGGGTTAGCGCGATTTCTGGGACGAGCACGATGGCGCCTCTGCCACACGCGAGGGCTTCGGAGATGGTTTGGAGGAAAACCTCTGTTTTTCCGCTCGCGGTGACGCCTCGGAGGAGTACGGGTTTCGTTCTGATCTTGTTGTCGGCATCGGCCATGACGGCGAGGATCAGTGCCTTTGCGGTCTCCTGCTCATCCGTCAGGGACAGTGCTTTCGACGGCAGGATGGTTCGTCCCGCCATGGGGTCGCGGCGTTCCGCCTGTTCGGTGAGGGAGACGAAGCCGTCTTTCGCCATTTTCTTAATTGTGTCAGGGGATATATGCCATTAGCGGCAGAAGGTGATCATATTGACACAGCCAGTTTTAACG
>JBBQIY010000059.1:0-9064 GCA_038325415.1 Kiritimatiellia bacterium | reverse complement strand
CCGTCGTCCATTTCGCCGCGCTGATGAGCCCGGTGATGGCCTACCACCCGCCCGCCTGATGAAACGCAAGGTCGCTTTCGCCGAACGCATCCCTCCCTGGTTGTTCTACACGCCTGTTGGGATCTGCTGGGCAGGATGGGCAATTCGACACCGCGGAATCATGTTGCCCTGCGCTTGCAACCCGAATATCGAGACGGGTGGTTTCTGGGGAGAATCGAAGAGCAAGGTGCTCGACCAGATCGGCCCCGAACAACAACGTTGGGTCGCCAAGTATGTCGCACTCAAGCTGTCCTCAAACGAAACCGAAAACCAGACAGACGATTTCGACCGCTCGATTATAGCCATTCACGATGCTGATCTCGACTTTCCACTCGTGGTCAAACCCGACATCGGGTGGCAGGGCTTTGGCGTACGTCTTGTCCCCGATCCCGAAAGTCTACGCGAATATTTGGCGCAGTACCCTGCCGGCGAGACCGTCATCTTCCAGCGATATGTACCCTTCGATGGCGAAGCCGGTGTTTTTTATGCCCGCGTACCAGACGAGAGGACTGGGCGCATCGTCTCCCTCACCCTCCGCTACTTTGCTTACGTGGTCGGCGATGGCCAATCCACACTCGAAACATTGATCCAGCAAGACGAGCGCGCCCGCTTTAAATCTGACACACATCTCGGCAAGAAACCCCTCCATGCCGGCATGGATCGGGAGGATCTTGATCGCATTCCTGCGCTCAAAGAAGTCGTGCGTCTCGCGTTCATCGGCAGTATCCGCGTAGGCGGTCTCTACCAAGATGCACGAGCGGAAATCACCCCTGCTATGTCCGAACGGTTTGACGCCATCGCACGCAGCATGCCGGCGTTTCACTACGGGCGCTTCGACATTCGATTTTTATCGCTCGAAAAACTCAAAGCAGGTGAAGACTTTGGCATCATCGAAGTGAATGGTGCGGGTGCCGAAGCCATACACATCTGGGATCCTGATCTTTCGCTTAAGGAAGTCTATCGTTCCCTCTTCGAAGCCCTCGCGTTGATGTTCCGCATTGGCCGCCTCAACCGCGACCTCGGCGTGGTTCCCTGCTCCGCGTGGCAGTGTCTAGGTTATGCACGGCGGCAGCATCAACTGATCCTGCGTTATCCGCCGTCAACTTAGTCATTAGTCATTAGTCATTGGTCATTGGTCAATGGTCAATGGTCAATGGTCAATGGTCAATGGTCAATGGTCAATGGTCAATGGTCATTAGTCGTTAGTCGTTCGCAACTAGCCACTAGCGACTAGCGACTAGCGACGGGTGGGATTCAACTTAGTTGAATCCCACCCAGAATACAGAAGTCAGGAGTCAGAATACAGCATTGATTCTCAACACGTTATGCACAGTTTTGCCATTCTTTTGTGGTGTTGCAAGAACAGGGACATGAATTATTTCGCCTAAATTGGCGTAAGTGCTTGATTTCCAACTTCCAACTTCCAACTTCTGACTTCTGACTTCTGACTTCTGACTTCTGACTTCTGACTTCTGACTTCTGACTTCTCTGCGCGTCAAACTATGTTGACGCGCACCCACTAGCGACTTCTTTGCCACTTCTCTGTTGCTCTGAACTGAATCTTAGGCTATGCTTATAACACGTCGAACAACCAAGTCTAAATTCAAGGAGTATGATATGAAAGTTACGTTTAAAGGCAATCCAGTCGATCTTCAAGGAACCGAAATCCGCGTGGGCCAAAAGGCACTCGACTTCACCGCCGTGAACAAGGATCTCTCGCCCTTCAAGCTGAGCGAAGTCAACGGACGGAAGCTGATCGTCGCGGTTCCGTCGCTCGATACGCCAGTCTGCGATGCTGAAGTCCGCCGATTCAATACTGAGGCAACAGCCCTCGCGAACACCACCGTCATCACCATCTCGATGGATCTTCCCTTTGCGCAGGCACGCTGGTGCGGTGCGGCGGGTGTAGACAAGCTGGTCACCGTCAGCGACTACAAGGATCACGATTTCGCTATTAAATATGGTGCTTTTCTGCCCGCATTCGGGTTGCTGACGCGCGCCGTATTCCTGCTCGCCGACGACAATACCGTTCTTTACGTGGAATATGTTCCCGAGGTGACGTCCCCCCCGAACTTCGATGCAGCTCTCGGCGCCGCTAAGAAGGCGTAACGGTACACGCCCGTTCCTCCGCTGCGTTTACCGCCTCTTATCGTAGCGGATGCGGTGGGTTTACCCGTCGCCCGGCTGGCTCAACGAGCCAGCCGTTTTCTTTTTATGGCTTCTTCCACAGGGTAATGCGAACTTGCTTCTGGCGGCCCCACCGCCGCGCTTCGCGCTCCGTGGGAAACCACACATCAAGTCGATCCGGCCCTTTGATCGCACCGCCTCGATCCTCGACCCTTCCGTAGCCATAGCCGGGGATATAGAGAACCGTACCAAAGGGATAATACCGCGTATCCGCCGCCACGGTTCCATGCTTGGCCCGTGCGCCGCTTGCGGTGATGCCCACTTTCTTACGCTTGCCTCGGTTCGAACCGCTCGTATGGACGGGGCGGCCAAGCCAATCACGCCGCCATTCGCAGGAAATCGGCCCGCTGTCATAGCCCGTCACTTCCATCGCAACAGCGAACGGTTTCGTTCCACTTGGCGGACGTATTGAAATCGTTTGGCAGCCCTCCATCATCATGCAAATCGGCACCATCGCGATGAGCGTGGCCACAGCCAGGAACCGCTCAAAATAACCGGTTGCCGAGCGAGGTCTTACATTACGTTTTGAAACACGCCCCATCTCAGAGACCCTCCGCAGGGATGTTTTCAGGCAAGTCCAAAATCTTCGTTGTCAATCGAGTCTTAAACGCCGATTCCAAATCCTTCTCAACGAGCTTCGATGTCTTTAATGCGCCAACACCGAGCAAATGGGGCGTCACGCCCACCTCAAGGAGCAGACCAACTATATAGCCCACATCCATCGAATCGAGATTGCGGAGCATGGCATAGCAATTTGAATCCACCGCCGTCTCCACGATCACGCCACACTGCACCAGATCATAGGCAACATCCCGAACCAGCCGTGCGGAAATCCTGTACTTTGTGGTGAACGCTTGAAGATTGAGGAGCCCGTTTCCTTGCGCAATGTTTTGCGCCGCCTCGCGCATCAAGGCAACCGCAAGCAAAATTCTTCCCTTGTGGCTCGCCTCTCGCCACCCCTGCTCCCTCCGGTACGTATCCACGTTCTGCACGGCGTACGACACTTCCCCGCCAAAAAGTATAATTTCCCAACTGACATAAACCCACGAGAGGATGATCGGCACCGTTGCAAAGCTGCCGAAGAAGGTGCTGTATTTGGCAACGCCGACTTGAAGCAACAGGCAGATCTTAAGCCAAGCCGTAAAGCCGATGGCACAGACCAATCCGCCAATCAGACCGGGCCTCAGCCTGACCTGCGTGTTGGGCGTAAACCGAAGCATAAACGTGAAGGCCAGCGTCAGCAGAAAAATCACCCACACCACTCGGATAACCGGAACTCCGGCCATAGACGAAAGGAAGAAACTGCTGTCGGCCTCATTCATCTTCGCCTCAAGAACACTCATCACGGGAAGCGAAGAAGCCGCAACGCCGAGAAGCGGGCAAATGATCAACACACTCAGATAGTCTGTAAATTTCCGCGCAAGCGTTCGATCCTCGACGACACCCCACACGCGGTTAAACGCCGATTCAACATCACCGAGAACGCTGATCACCGCCCAGATGAGGAAAATGAGGCCAATGCCACCCAGAGCACCGAAATTCACCTTCTCCACGTTGTCAAAACCCACATCAATCAACGCCTCGATTTTCGAGAGCGTAATGACACCCTTCAGCTCCGTTGTCGGATCACCGTCTGCCGGTGACGACGTTAAGGCCGGTTCCTGCGCCATTGATCTGCCCTCGGCCTTAACCTCCCCAAAGGAGGCCTTATCCAGCGGGATCGAAACGATAATAGCGCCGGTCGCATCCATCCGCTTCTCAGCCGACGGCATTTCAATGACAAGCGACCGTACAAAGCTCTTTGTCTTTTCTCGCAAGGAATCGTCATAGCTGACGGCTCGAACCACCGAAATGGCCAGTGCGAGAATCGGCACAAAGGAAAGAAGCGTCATGAAGGTCAACGACGAGGCATGAAGGCCGCACTCGTCATGCTTGAACCCACGCACAATGAGGAAGATAATCCGACCGATGCGCACGACCCGTCTCTTAATGGCAGGAAGCGGCGTGAGTTCGATATCCCAGATATCCGTCGTGAGAAGTCTGGCCGTGGCCATCTTAAATTCAGCCACACGCTGAACGGTACGTTTTAGAAAGCCTCCGAGACGGTGGCTCAGCGAGGATTTTCCTGCCTGATTGTTGTTTTTAGACTTCATTTCAGAGAATTTCCCTACGGTTCATAAAAGCGATTGGCCAACGACAGAACCGAAACGAACTCAGCGCCAACGTCGATGCGCCCAAAGATACTGCTCCGGATACAAGCGGATGAAGGCCTCAAGCCGACGGTTAATATCGATCGTTATTCGAAGGATGTCTGCCTCCCGATCCGAGGTCGGCTCGTACACCAACGGTTCAGAGGCGAGAACTTTAAACTTCATGAGGCCCGTTCGAACGCAACATCCGCAGATGATCGGACAACGCGTGACCAGATGCAGTCGAGCAGGCGACGTAATCGTCTTAGCCGGATGCCCGAAGAAATCGGCCATGATACCATGACTGGAGGCATGTTGATCGCAAACCAGACCCAGCATGGCTCCCGACTTCAGCGGACGAATCAGACTCATTCTGTCTGAGGAGTGCTTGGCAACGACTTCCATGTTTCGTCGCGGATTGCGTCGAAACATAAAGGCCTGAGCATAGCGGTTGTTCAGGTTTCGCGCAACCGCGACAAGCCTCTTGCTAAACGAAATCACGTGGGCACCCACCTCCCAGTTTCCTAGATGCGCGATGGTGTAGATGCCCCCCTTTCCGGGATCATCAATAAAGGCGCGTGTCGCGTCAGGAATACAGAGATCAACATGTTCCGCCAGAGTCTCAGGCGTAATCAGCCTGCTTGCCGCAAGCGATTCCACCGCGAGCATCCCGAAACTCAAGAACGAAGCTTTCGCAATGCGCTCTGCCTCCACCCGATCAGCGGTGATGCCGGAGCGCAAGATGTTCTCGATGGCAATGCGACGTCGTTTGCGAAGTGCTATCCACGACAAACGTCCCATCCCCCTGCCGCAGGACAGGGCCGCTGAAATCGGAAGTGCGTCAACCAAGCCCACTGCAATTCGCAAGGGGATGTATTCAGCAAAGTCTAGTATTTTCGATCTGGCCATTCAAGCCCCGGATACCCGGTCCACTACGGTTTGATAAAGTGAACCGACTCCTCGTCGCGCCAGACCGACGTGTTGATCTGCTTTTTCTCGGATTTGTCACCGCTGATTTTGCCACTAGACGCCTGCTGGCCTTCCGGCCAGATGACGTAGACGCTGACACGTCCATAGTACACATCCATTTCGCAAGGCGTCACGGTAGGGCCTGTCATCCAACGGAACGCTGCCCTTCCCTCGCCACGCAGCCGCACCATGGCACCAGGTTGTTCGGATGTAATTTTGATATGGGTCGCGCAACCACTCAGCACCACACAGGCGGCTGATAATGCTACAAATAAACTAGTTTTTTTCATCTTTTTTCCATGTCTATGGGCTGACAGAGGTCTCGCCCCTACCCAACAGTGGCGTCCTAATGAACGTCCAGACTGCGAGTTTTCATTTTAAATTTTAACCACAACCGCATCCTGCTCCGTGCCGATGCCCAGAAGGGCGGCAACCCAAGTCAGAACCCGGACATGACGAACAGGCAGCAGAAACGGCACTCGGACTCGATGTCGAGAATGCAGAGAACTGCTTGCCCACTGCGTGTGAGTCGCATGCCGGACAAGCCGGCGCGTCTTCTGAAAGCGTCCGCGCTAAGTGCTCGAACGATTTTCCACATGATTTGCACGAATACTCGTAAATTGGCATTTATTCCTTTTCGTAGGCTGAAGGCCTCGTCATGAGACGGGGCAAACCGACAGGTCGCGGTTGAATGCGCGACTTGTCGAGCGAGCCGACTATTCGTCGGCAATACCGAACCGGTTGGCGATCAGCTCCCCGATCTCAGCCATCACGAGATTCGCATCATCTCCCTCGGCCGTAATCTTGAGAACCGTCCCCACAGGAGCCTCTAGCGTCATGAGACCCAATACACTCTTCCCGGAGACGGAATTACTCGCATTCACCACCGTCACCTCGGACATGTATTTCTGGCATACCTTGGCCAACGCTCCAGCAGGACGCACGTGCATCCCGTATTTGTTGATTAGCGCTATTTCTTTGGTAATCGTCACCCTATCCTCCCTACGGCCTTACGTCCTGGCGGCGCTGCGCGTTCTTGCGCAACTGCGCTTCGGCCTTGTCGAAGGCCGCATTGATCGCCGCCGTCATGTCGGCGTCTTTATCGGTGCTATCGACAGTCGATTTCTGCCCACCCTGTATGGCAAGCGTCGCCATGCAGAAGGGTCCATCCTTGTCGAGAACAACCCGCACGAACTCGATCGCGGGGAACTTCTCGGACAGCTTGACAGACTTGTCGTGTGCAAATTTCTGAAGCGTATCGCTGATATCCAAATGACGTATTGTTACTTCTATAGACATATTATGCCTCCTTTTGTTTTGGGTTACATTCTGAACTCTTCGCCCAGATAGCGCTTGCGCACCTCGGGGTCGTTGATAAGGGTTTCGCTGGATCCTTCGCAAAGTACGCGCCCCTCATAGAGCAGGTACGCTCGGTCCACGACCGAAAGCGTCTCGCGCACATTGTGATCCGTGATAAGAATACCATAGCCATTCGCCTGCAAATCTCGGATGACCTGCTGGATGTCGGATACCGCCAGCGGATCAACGCCGGCAAAAGGCTCATCCAACATCAAAATCGCGGGGTTCTGGACCAGTGCACGCGCGATCTCGAGTTTACGCCGCTCTCCGCCGCTGAGCGTGTAAGCCTTCTGCTTCGCCACTTTCGTGAGGTGGAACTCCTCCAACAACTCCGCAAGCCGCTCCTTGCGCTGAGCACGAGGAATCGAGAGCGTTTCAAGAATCGCGATAATATTCTGCTCCACCGTCAGACGCCGGAAGATGGAAGGCTCCTGAGCCAGGTAGCCTAGCCCCGACTGCGCACGCTTGTAGACAGGATATTTGGTAATGTCCGTTCCTTCAAAAATAATCTCACCTGACTCAGGACGCACCAGACCGACGATCATATAAAACGTCGTTGTCTTGCCCGCACCATTGGGACCCAGTAAACCGACAATCTCGCCACGATCGATGTGAATACTCACACCTCCCACCACCTTGCGGCCTTTATAGCTCTTCTCAAGGTTGCGGGATTCTAGCGTGTACTTGTGTGTATTTTTCTGTTCGTCGCCCATATGAATCAATTATTTTCCCGAGTTTTTAAGCGTCGAAGCCTTCGCCTCAAGTCGGACGCCCGTTTCCACCACAACCCGCTGTTCCTTCAACCAAATCGACATCTTTTCTCCCGTGATCCGATTCTCACCCTTCGTCACCACAGGATCGTCATTTTGAATCAGAACTTGCGAATTCTTGCTGGTGTAAGTCGCCTTTCCGCAAACCGCCGTCATGTCACCGCTCTTGAGAAAGACATTGCCCACCGCATCCACACGTTTCACGTCATTCGTGTTTTCAAAAAACACCAGCATCTTGTCGGCCTTCAGCGTAAACTCCGGGTCGGTCACGATCACGTGTCCGTCAAAAAGCGCGATGAACTCCTTGTAGTCGAACTCGAGCTTGTCCGAGGTAATCACAGTCGGTCCCGCATTCGGATTCCGCTTCCTACCACCGAAAACCTCGTTGGGAGCAGCTCCAAACGAAGCCCCCACCATAAAGGCCATCAGCAACGCCATCATCACAATCTTTGTAATTTTTTTCATCGAATTCCTTCCACCGCACTTTTTCCGCCGCGATCCAAAACAAGCACGGCATTCGTTTCAATTCTCACAATGTTTAATTTCGCAACCCAGTGGAGATTCGTTCCGCTGAGCTTCACACCACTCTTTTCGAGATAAACCCTGCCATAACAATCGGCCGTCATGTCCTTTTGGTTAAAATCGCCTCGCTCAGCACCGGCAACGCCGTTGGTCGTGCCATCCTCCGACATCATAAAAACGCGGATGTTCCCCTCCCCCGATACGCCATTGTCGGTCATCCACGCCCGGTCTGCCACCAGCATCGACTGCACCCGCCCGTTCTCATGACGCTGGAGCGGAAGCTTGAGCCCCTCGATCGTCTGCGCCGTAGGCGCGATGCTCTGCGCAACCGCACTACCAGCCACAAACGCCGAAACGAGCAAGGCAACTACCGCGAACGGCCAAGCCGTACGGCGTTTCTCTGCGTTCCCAGTGTCTTCTTTTCTCCTTCGTTTCACCATCGCATGCTTTCCTTTAAGAAATCCTCCTAGCAGCGCAAACCTCCATTTTTTGATGGAGATCGCTGTTGAAACCAATTGTGCCATAATAATGGCTGAATATCAACGTTCAAACCTAGCTTATTCGTAATCGGTAAAATTCCTGAATTAACCGGATGTAGAGGAAGGCAAAAAGACTGGAACATTTGAATAGAGCGTAGCAAGGTGGGGCGCAGCCGTCTCGGCAAGCCGGGGGTAAATGGTGACAGGATGTGAAATGTATAAGACCACCGAAGGAAAGAAGAACACGAAGGGTCTTCTGTATGCGTCGCCGTCTCGTCTCCTCGGCTGAGGGGCATCCCAGCCCCGGATTGTGGCCAGCCGTAGGCTGGCAAGTCCTGTAACTGCGATCGGTGATCGCGGACGATTCCGGCATCACCGGGGCCAGCCACAGGATGCGCAGGGTGAGACGTGGTGCACGTGCACAGGCAAGATGCCTATGCTCCCAGTGCTTGGGCAACCACAGCAGAGCAAAATGGGTGGGATTCAATTTAGTTGAATCCCACCAAGAATACAGAAGTCAGGAGTCAGAATACAGCATTGATTCTCAACA
>JBBQIY010000058.1:0-9069 GCA_038325415.1 Kiritimatiellia bacterium | reverse complement strand
ACACGGATGTTGAACTGGGAGCCGACTTGGCACGCTTCGACGCTTCGGTCAAGGTCATCGTTATCGTCGACGCCTGCCATTCGGGGGGACTTTTCAAGGGTGTCGAAACGTGGCCTTTCATTGAGAATGTCATGAAGAATTATCGTGAGACGAAGTCGGATCTTTTGGCGAAGTCGGGATTGCTAACCCCCAAAGACTTTGGCTCTAACATTGGATTCATGGTGGCCTGCGATTACAATGAATATAGCTTGGAAGACAATTCGTCGGGCACGCCTTACGGGTTGCATGCGTACGCAATGTTCCGGGCTTGCGGTCTGGCAACAGCCGATACGAACCGTGACGGACACTTGCAATTCATTGAGATGTTCAATTATGCGGCGTCCAGAACGGCTGACAAACAAACTGCCCAGTCTTTGAACAGCGATTTGCTGAGTAGCTTAGCCGCAAGAACGGCAGGCTACGGAGAAGAAATCGACGACACGTATGAGGAGAACGACACCCTTGCTACGGCATACGATTTTTCTGCGAACCCTGGGGTATGGCTCATGTCTATCGATGGCCTTGGCGCCCAGTATGACCAAGACTGGTATAAAATCTACGTTGCCCCCGGAACCGAGCGTATTCAGGTGGAGTGTACCTTCTCGGACTACGAAGGTGACATTGATATTGAGCTCTATAATGCCGAGGGAAGCCTACTTGCGAGTTCGGGGGGATCGGGCAATACCGAGATCATTGACTACACGCTGAAGTCCTTATCGGGCGGAGACTACTACATCAAGGTTTACTATGGCAACGACGGTAATACCTATGACCTCATGTGGAATGCCATTGTTGACGATGTGTACGAGCCCAACGACGCCCTTACCTCGGCCTACGATCTTATGGCGCATGAGCAGACGTGGCTTTCTTCGTTAGGTGGGCTTGGCTTTCAGTACGATCAGGATTGGTATAAAATCTATGTTTCACCGGGATCCGAACGCGTTCAGATTGACTGCCGATTTACCCATGCTGACGGCAACATCAACCTTTCGCTTTATAATGCTTCCAAAAAGGCTGTTGCATTCTCAAATGGAAGTGAGGACAATGAATCCATTGATTACACGCTCCCCTCTTCGCAAGGCGAGATCTACTACGTGTTGGTTTCGTATGCCAATAAAGGCAGTACCTACGATCTCTGGTGGGATGACCTAGCGAGTGTTCCCGCTCCGGATTTAGTCGTTCAGTCCATGACGCACAGTCCTGCCCATCCAAACCTAGGTGATGTGGTGACGTTTACCGTGGTCGTCAAAAATAAGGGGGAGGTTCCGTCCTCTGGTCTCTTCAACATCGGTTTCACAGCGAATAGGTCTTCTGAACCCACCATCATCGCAACGCCCGATCAAAGCGACAACTATTCCCGTTCACTCGCTGTAAATGCCACATGCAATTTGACATTCCAGATGGAAGCACCTGCTGTTGGCACGTATAAGGCATGGGCTTATGTTGATCGGTATTTAGGAGTCAGTGAAATCGTTGAGAGCGACGAGTCAAACAACGCGGGGCCCGTTGGCGGACACATTTGGTCCGTGAGTGGTTCTTCGGACGATTTATACGAAGTGAACAATGCACTTGCTTCTGCTTACGACCTTTCTTCCAAACAGCAGATTTGGCTCTCGTCAATTGACGGCCCCGGTATGCAGGCGGATCAGGATTGGTATAAAATTTACGTGGGCCCTCGGGCAGAGCGAGTCTGGGTGGATTGCAGATTCAAAAATGCGCAGGGCAATATCGACATCAAGCTTTGCGACGCCTCAGGAACTCAGCTTGCGAATTCGTCAGGAACGGCTGATAATGAATTCATTGACTATATCGTCCCGACTGGTGGAGCCTACTACTATATTGTGGTGCAAGGCGCAAACGCTGGGAATACTTATAACTTGTGGTGGGACGATATGTCCCCGCTATCCGCAGTCAGCCGTTTCTGGTCTAAAAAATCGAGTTCCCATTTCTATACAATTTCAGAGAGCGAGAGCGATAATATTATTGCCAAGCTCTCTGCTGAGTGGAGATATGAGGGAGTGGCGTTTTATACGTACAAGGAACGTCTCGCTGGAACGTTTCCAGTCTATCGATTCTGGTCGAATAAGTTCCGAGGCCATTTTTTCACAATTTCTGAAGCGGAGAAAAACAACCTGATCGCAAAGTTGTCTCGCGATTGGAAATACGAAGGGGTTTCCTATTACGCCCATCCATTCGCAGTAGCGGGTGCTTCGCCGATCTATCGTTTCTGGTCGCCAAAATATAAGCACCACTTCTTTACCATTTCCGAGGGCGAGAAGAATAACATCATCGCCAAGCTCTCTGCCGATTGGACTTACGAGGGCATCGCTTATTACGCATTTAAGTCGGCAAGTGTCATTGAGATCCCGCGCGCTCCTGACTTATCGGGTGATGCTGATGCAAGCAGCCTAACACCAGTCATCACAGAGACCTCCGCCAGTGACACGCGCGTGCTTTCTGCAAAGTCGTCTGCTGGCGAACAGTGCCAGACTTCCGTTGTCTTCCCGTTGTCCTATCCCGGACGTGAAATCTCCGCGTATGTCTACGATTCGGTTGCAGACCGTTCGACCTGTGTGCTTGCGGCAACGAAGTCGCCGTCTTCCGTGAACGTCACGGGGATTCTGCCAGATCGAAGCTATCTGCTCGACGTGTTCGCCAGTGATTCCGATAGCGGCATCCCAGTCAGCGTTCACAGGAGCTGGTTTGAGATGCAGCTTGAAGCACCCGCTGAGCTCGACGGAAGTTCACAATCCACTGTCGATGAAGACGGCGTTGGAAGTCCGGTGGTTCGCATTCAGACACCCGCAGCGGATGGCCCCCTTACTTTGAAGCTTTATTCTTCTTCTCAAGGCGTCATTCAGACCCGTGTTGAGGTAACAGGTGGCGAGGCCGTTGATCTGACTCTCCCCGAAGGGAACCGTTGGTACTGGGTCGGTGGCTGGCGTAATTCCGATAATACGCTCGTGCTGTCGATCTGGCTGAGGCATGAAACGGAGAAGTGATTCTGCATGAGGGCGAAAAGGTTATCGTTCGAACACGTTGCGTTATTGACATGGTATCGTGTGGCCCGTCGTGAGATGCCGTGGCGAGGGCACGCATCGCCCTACGTAGTATGGGTGAGCGAAATCATGCTCCAACAGACGCAGGTTGAAACGGTGCGACCCTATTTCGCACGGTTTATTGAGCGTTTTCCAACGGTGCAGGCATTAGCCGAGGCGGAGACGGAGACCGTGCTTTCGCTGTGGCAGGGTCTGGGTTATTACACGCGGGTCCGAAACCTACAGCGTGCGGCGAAGATGGTTGTTGAACACAACGAAGGGCGCCTTCCGGAAACGGCTGCTCAATTGATGGAACTCCCCGGAATTGGAGCTTATACGGCGGCGGCGATTGCGAGTCTTTGTTTTGGCGAGCGGGCTCCTGTGGTGGATGGGAATGTGGCGCGTGTTTTTGCACGACTGTTTCTGCTGGCTGATGATTTTAAATCTCAAACAGCGCGTCAAAAGTTAGCCTTGCGTCTTCAGTCGGCTTTTGATGAAACGGAGTCACCCGGCGATCTTAATCAGGCCATGATGGAGCTTGGGGCGCTGATCTGTCGTCCTCGCAATCCCGAGTGTGGTCGCTGTCCGCTTGCATTGTCGTGCAAGGCGCGTCAGCGCGGGGAGCAGGAAGACTATCCGAGGCGGCTCGTCAAAGCGAAGCCGCCGGTGCGCCATGCTGTGGCCGTCGTGTTACGGCGTGGTTCGCGCTGGCTCATGGTGCGTCGTCCTGAGGAAGGTTTACTTGGCGGACTCTGGGAATTGCCTGGCGGATCGATTGAGGAAGGCGAGACCGTGGAAGCGGCGGCTTGCCGTTTGCTGCCGATTCAAGCGGGACTGGATGTTGCGATCATTGCGTCGCTTGGAATGCTGAAGCATTGCTTCAGTCATTTCACACTAATGTTGCACATTGTCGAAGCGATGCAGATCGGGGGACGGCGCAAGGTGTCGCCTAAAGGCACTCTGCGCTGGATTTCGCCTGCAACGCTCAGCGCACTTCCTGTTGCCACGGCTCATCGACGTGCGCTGGAACTCTAATCGGTAAGGTAACCCAGATGCAGTTTTTACCGCAAGGGGCGCAAAGGGTTTGCGAAGCGCGCAATTTTTAGGTAGATTTACAAGATTAACCAGATGCCGTGGCAGCGTGTAAAGAGAAGTATTTTTACCACCGAGAACACCGAGAGAATTCTGCCATATTTCATGAAGTTTCATGTGTTTCATGGTTAAAACTTTCACGCGAAGACGCGAGTATTCGCGTCGTAAAGCCGAGGCGGTAGACTCGGAATAATTCTCTTAATCTACGTTTCTCTTTTCGACACGAGAGTTTTAACGTGGATTAAGAATATTTCGTGCCACTACCGTGGCACCAGAATTCTGAAAACTGCTTGTTCTTCTTGAGAAAGTTTTATCCACAGATTACGGAATTCCACGGAAGGGATTAGGAGTAAGAGAGGTTTCGCAGTGCTTTCATGTCTTCTCGCGCCAGAACGGCCCTCCCCCAGACCCCCGTTTAGAGAATGGACTGCCGGATGAGATCTTAGGGTGTTTTTTTGCATACTCGTACTTGTCCTACCAAAGGAGCGGGGGTTTTCTAACCCCCGTCGTGACGGGGACAGGAATGTCCCCGCTCCGTTAAAGCCCCGTCGCTAACCGACTACGCTGAAACTTGCTATATTCCTTGATTATCATCTTGAATTGGCATAAAATACGTTGTCTTTAAATGAATGGAGATTTTGTCGCCAAGCCTAGAATCTTCTAAGAATTGAAAGCATGATTGACCTGAGGTTGATTAACACCATTTGAAGCCACAACCTTAATCTTGTCAATCTTGTAATTTTTTCTAAAAAATCGAGATGTACAGAGTACTCATTTCCTGACACCCAAATGAAATTTCTCCGTTTTCAGATTATCGTTATTTTCGGATTGATAGGAATTTTAAATTTCCTACCAACCTTCATTTTGGCTGAAGATGCGAGGCCTTCCCAAGCTCGCGTTTGGGATGTTTTTACGCGGCAAGCTTATCTGAGTGGAGCGGACGAAGACTGGGACGGCGTCAACGACGATGAGGAGCGGCTGGGCAAAATCCTCTGGGGCACTGTGACGGGGACAAATGCCAGTTGGGTTGCAGGTGGGGCGAGTCCAACCGTAGTCGCAGCGTGGGCTGTGTCTGCCCCCGATAACGATGTACAGCCCGTCTCGCTTCCTTTTGCTTTCCCTCTCGGCACGCAGTCTTGGACGCAGGTGTGGATTGGCGTCAATGGGACGCTTGGATTTGGAAGCGGCCAGCCATCTCCTTTGTCGCAACCCTTGCCGTCATTGACGCTCGGTTCGAATCCCTTCTTCGCCATCTTCTGGAATCAGCTCCATCTTGATCCCACTGCAAGCGGGCGTGCTTGGACATCAAGTCCTGGAGCTGGCCGTTTTGTCGTTTGCTGGGAGCACCTACAGCTTGGTGGCCAGGCCAATTCGTCAATTTCATTTCAGGTGGAGTTGCGGCAGGACGGTGAAACGTTTTGGCGCTACCGTGAACTCAACGCCGCAAGCGCAAGCGTTACGAACGGTGTCGTCGGAATTCAAGCCGACGGTTCTGGCTGGTGGTTCCCTTCGGCAATGTTGCAGTCTAATTTGACGTTGCGAGTGACATCAATCACCGGTCTTTCTCCGTATGATGCCGACACCGACGGCGACGGGATTATCGATGGTATTGAGTTATACTACTACCAGCCTGACGCGGTTGATGGACGATATTTGAGCCCCGTTCGTCCTGACAATCCAGGCGACTTTGATCGCGATGGATTGGAGGTTGAGCAGGAATATCTTCACGGGCAGCTTGATCCGTTCTATTGGGATTCGGATGGCGATATGCTAAGCGATGGGTATGAAGTGAAGACCCGTCTCCTGGCGACTAACGCCAGCGGGATTCATAGTTTGCCCGGAGATGCAGACGGCGATGGACTTTCCAATTATTTAGAACGCCTGCATCGGTCGCAACCGCGACTTGCGGACAGCGATGGCGATGGTCGAGGCGATGCTATTGAAATCGCGGCAGGCTCCAATCCAGCAGGCCCTGGCGCCGTGGCCTCGGCCGACTGGCTGGCACCGGTGAACTTCATCCTCGGCGATCCTGGTCTGGACGGGAAAACTGAGGCATACGAGATGATGATCGATTCCCTCTCTGGGGATGCGCGAAGTTTTACATTCCAAAACACGAATTATGGTGTTGTGCAGACGCAAGAACTTCAGCTCGTTATTGGAGGACGGTATCGGCTGGGTGTTCGTCATCTCGGCAGCGTGCGAAGTAGCGGGGGTGCTATCGATTTGGATTATGAAGCAGATGTTGACGGAGTGGGCGGAACGGTCATTGCCGTTACTGATGACTCGGGGATGCTCGGGCAACATCTTTCCGCTTCGCTCCTACCTGCGGGAACAGAGCCGATGGACACGAATCGCTTTGCTACGGTGTGGGTACAATCGCGGGTTTTATTGGACGGAAGCACACCCGTTGTCGACCCCATTCTCAAGCCGAGACTTTCAGCTTGGGGGGCTGGGCGGATTTCGACGGCAGGACCTGTCAATGTTGGCGAATTAAAAGATCCGGGCGTACTCGTACTACCCACCTACTCGGCGGCCATGGGGTCGGTAATGCCGGCAAAAATTCGGTTTCACGCGCTGGGTGTTGGATCGGGCTTTACCCGATGGCTACATTTTAGCAATCCGACTCGGGTTTCCTATAAACTTTCTGGTATGAGTGTTCCGCTTGTCCCCACTGCATCCGAATTCCAAATACCTGGGGCCATCAGCGTTGACGCTGATGTCGAATTGTATCCGAATGGTACATGGCCCATCGGCACGACCGTCCTCGTCGAGTATGTGGTGAAGGACGCGGCGGGACAAGTTATTATCGCTCGGGATGGCGTTCGGCTGATCGGGCAGGTGATCGCCACTCTCGGTGACTCCCTGACGTTCGGATTTCGCAGACGTCTCGATGGAACGCACGAAACGCCGTCTTGGCCGAGGCCGTGGGTCGTCTATCCTTCACATGGGGAATGGTCTGGGTATCCCGGTGCTTCTTGGTCGGATATCGCCTATCAGGGATTCCGTGGCTACTTGAGGCGTGACTTGACAACGGCGGTATCGTGGGCAGGATTTCCGGCAAATGGGCATGGGCCGGATCACTGTGGATACCCCGGAGCTGACACGACTGACATTATCAATACGTTAGGCGATACCTCTCGGCTATACCCCAGTACTGCGATACAGACAGGGCCGTCGGACCTCGTCGTCTTTTATTTTATTGGTATCAACGATGTGGTTTCACACCGCAATGCTGCGACCATTTATTCGAGCTGGGTTCACGGTATCAACAGCATTCTTGCGAAACGTTCGGGTCATGGTCGGACGCTTATTGTGGGTGTTACGCTACCGCCGCTGAGCCCGAAATACTTCGCGTACACAAACGAGAGGCAACGCGAGCTACTTGCACTCAACGTTAAAATTCGCGCTCATACTTTATCGGCACCTTATGCAAGGTACGTCGTGGCAGATCTTGAAAACATTCAGCATGACAGTGATGACGATGGCCTGCACTTTTTTTCTGGCGGGTACGAACGAATCGAACAAGTTTTCCGGCAAGCGATTCTCAATGGATTGAAGAAGTGAAGATAAGTCGCTAGTCGCTAGTTGCTAGTCGCTAGAAATCAAGGAGTCATTAGTCAGAGGTCATTAGTCATTAGTCATTGGTCATTAGTCAAGAGTCATTAGTCAGAGGTCATTAGTCAGGAGGCGTTAGCCATTATTCAGGTCAGTAAGGTCAATCAGGTCACTCAGGTCAGAAGAATTGAACAAACTGAGGATTTCTTGGAGTGGGTCGAGGACGAGGACGAGGACGGTGGAAAGTCGAGTAAGAGGGTCGAGTACGTGTACCCTTCAAGAACGGGTTTAAGAACGAGTTTAAGCGTGGAGATTCAGCCACGACATCAACAAATGAGTAGAGTGTCTGTCAGAGAATCGGAAACATCAAGAAAGTTGCTTGGCGTATTAACGCCATGCAAAGGACTTGCTCTGTGTCTGTTGCTCGTTTGTTTTGTCTCACTTGGTGTTTGCGTTGCGGATATGCCGCAGGACGGAACAATGCCTTTCCTTGTCGTGAAATCCGGTCATGCCGGCTTCATCAATGCGGAGGGGAAGTTGCTCGTTGCACCTCGCTACGCGCGATGCGGGCGCTGGAGCGAGGGACATCTTTGGGTGCAGGAGCACGCGAACTCCGATTCGTCTGGAACTTTTCTTGACGAACACGCGATGCCGGTGTCGCCGATGCAATTCCGTGATCTTTCGGCGGTACGTCCTGAACTTCCGTTTCCTCGTTTCGAAAAAGGTGTCGCTGTGGTTGGAATGACAGAAGGCGGATTCGCCTACCTCGATGTGCAAGGGCAAGTTTTGGGCATGACCACTCGGGCTGGAGCTTTTCAGCGTCAGGATGGCGAGTTGTTACTCTGTGTTGTCAGCAACCGAATCGGTTTCATCGATCGGGCAGGGAAAACGGTTGTCCCAGCACAATACGAAGAGGCGACGCCTTTCCACGGGGACCGCGCCGGGGTGCGGCAAGGGAAGCAGTGGGGGTTGATCGACGAGACAGGCGGCTGGATTGCCAAACTCGCATTCGAGAGCCTTCGTCCTGCGTCGGATGATGCTCGGATTTGGGCTTATCAAGAGGATGGGCGAGTGGGCGTGATCGATCGTGCAGGGAAGCGACTCACGGATGCTCTTTATTTAGATGTTAATTCCTTTAACGGTGGCTCCATCGCGGTGCAAGGTTTAGCGGGATGGGGACTTGTGGCGGAAAACGGCTCCGAACTGATCAAGCCTCAGTATGCTAGTCTGTGGCCATTTGGGACGAATGGAAGCTTGTGGATGGCGCAGTCGTCTGCAGGAAAATGGGGCGTGGTCGATACAAACGGTCACGAACGCGTGTCCTGTAATTTTGATTTTGTGACGG
>JBBQIY010000057.1:0-9071 GCA_038325415.1 Kiritimatiellia bacterium | reverse complement strand
ATCGCAGCCATCTTGGCTGGGGGAATTCAGGTCTCTTCGGCGAAACCATGGGCGTCATCTGTGAAGTCCGTGGTAAAATTGCCGGAGCGGATTCGCTAATCACCATTTCAGATGCCTCATGGGATTGCGCACATTCTCCTGTTCTTAAGAGCGAAATCTACCACGGTGAAGACTACGATGCGCGCCTTGAAATTCTGGGATGGTCTACACCCTCTTGTCATGCAGGCGATTGGACGAAAGCCGTTGCGTTCACCCCTGCGCCGGGAACGGCAGGGAAACTCCGTGACCGGCTCTCGCCGCCCATTCGCATCCAAGAGACCCTGACGCCGGAAATCATCATCACGTCTGCCGGTGAAACCGTTCTCGACTTCAAGCAGAACATGACTGGCTGGCTCGAGGTGACGAACCGCGCGCCCGCAGACACAACCTGGAGTTTTCAGGTCGGCGAACTGCTCCAACAGGGCAACTTTTATCGCGACAACCTCCGCGCAGCAGAAGCTCAGTACACGTACACATCGGCTGGCAACGTCTGCACGGTCAGACAGCACTTTACCTTCTACGGGTTCCGATACGCACGACTCAACGGATTCCCGAAAGAGGTCAATCCAGCAGATTTCAAAGCGCATGTCATCCACTCCGACCTCGAGCGCACGGGATCCATCGAAACCTCCAATCCGAAAGTCAATCAACTCTTCAAGAATGCGTTATGGGGACAGAAAGGCAACTTCCTCGATGTGCCCACGGACTGCCCACAACGAGACGAACGTCTCGGCTGGACAGGCGATGCCCAGATTTTCGCGGGAACAGCCTGCTTCAATATGGATTGCGCCGCGTTCTATGGCAAATACATGAACGACCTCATGCTGGAGCAGACGGCATACGACGGCGGCATCCCACATACAGTGCCAGCACTTATCGACTGGTTACGAAAACTCGAGTCGAGCAGCTCCTGCGCATGGGGTGACGTCGCGACCGTGCTACCGTGGACCGTCTACACCTATACCGCCGATAAATCTTGGCTTCGCAAAAACTACAAGGCCATGACGGAATGGGTTCGGTACATCAAGCGTCAGGACGATGAACACGGTAGCCACAAACTCTGGAACAGCGGTTTTCATTTCGCAGACTGGCTGGCTCTCGACAATTTCAAGGATCTCCAAAGTTCGTTCGGTGGAACAGACAACTTTTTTATCGCCACTGCTTACTACGCGCGCTCTGTCGAACTCACGATGAAAGCTGCCGAAGTCTTGAGTGAAAAGGCCGATGCCAAAACGTATGCCACCCTGCTCGCTGAAATCAAAAAAGCCTTTGTTGACGAATATTTTACTCCTGCGGGCAAGTGTGCCATCAACACACAGACCGCGCATGTCGTTGCCCTGCATTTCGATCTCGTACCCGTTGCGTACCGCAAACGTCTTGCCGACACCCTTGCACAGATGGTGAAGGACAACGGCATGGCACTTTCAACCGGATTCGTCGGGACACCGATTCTTTGTCGTGTGCTTTCCGACAATGGCTACCAAGACATCGCCAACGAACTCCTCCTCCGGGAGAAATATCCGAGCTGGCTTTACGAAGTCAATCTTGGTGCTACCACCATCTGGGAGCGCTGGAATTCCGTTCTTGAAGACGGCACCATCAGCGGCACCGGCATGAACAGCATGAATCACTATGCCTACGGCTCGATCATCGAATGGATGTACCGCAACCTCTGCGGTCTGCGTCCCAGTGAGAATGCACCCGGCTTCCGAAAAGTGGTCATCAAGCCCGATACGCCCAAATCCTTCGACTTCGTCAAGATGACGTTCAACTCACCCGTCGGTGAATACGCCATCTCGTGGAAGCTTTCGGGCAAAGACTATGAGTTCACCTGCCGCATCCCGTTCAACGCGGAAGCGGAGCTGATCCTCCCCGCAGCACCCGAAAAGGTCTTGATGAATGGCAAGACTGTCTCGTCCAAAAACCTTGTCCTCAAACCCGGCTCCTACACCTTCGCGTACACGCTCGCCAACTGAAGTCCAGCCACCACACGACACTTCCAGCAAATGCAGACTGACCTATCTGAACAGACTGGAACGATACAATCGTGGGATGACGACAAAGGGTTTGGATTCATTACACCGAACTCCGGCAGAAGACAAATCTTTCTGCATATCAAAAATTACAGTCGTATACATCGTCGACCCGTCAAAGGATTGGCTGTCATTTACGTGGTATTAAAAGACGCGCAAGGACGAGAGTTCGCCTTCGACGCCTGTCCTGAAAGAGGACATCAAGCTCTTTCGAAGGCGGGGAAACAACAATGGGCTTCTTTGTTATTGAGTGGTGCATTTGTTTCCCTGATCGCTTGGTTGTGCTTTATCGGCGGCTTTCCATTTTTCATTTTAGTGATCGTCATCGTCATGAGCGTGATAGCCTTTGGGGTCTACACGAAAGACAAAGATGCCGCACAATCAAACAGTTGGAGGGTTTCCGAAAACACATTACACCTGATTTCACTGCTCGGAGGTTGGCCCGGGGCTCTGATTGCACAAAGTTTCCTCCGTCATAAATCATCGAAAGGGTCTTTTCTGTTTGTGTATTGGACTACCGCTCTGATTAACTGTTGTCTTTTAGCTTGGTTTTTAACACCGAAGGGCACAGCGCAACTTAACAGTATGATGCACGGGTTCCGTCAAATGCTTATAAATCATGGAATGTCCAGTGGCATTGCCGACATTCTCTTTTGATAAAAACAATGAAATAATATCGTCCCCTGAGCAACTCCCCAAAAGCGCAATGTTCCCCACATACTTGTCTATGGCATCATCTCGGAATCCGCAAGAAATGTCAGATAATTCTGTGGCGTCACCACCGTAAACGTAGACTCTGCATAATTATTGTCGAAAGTTTTCGGGCATTTTGCACGATGTCCATCACCCCATTTGAATTCGTATGCATGGAGTTTGCCTTCGATTTCTTCAATATAATCTATTTCCTGTTGTTGCGTGGTCCGCCAGAAGTACGACGCACATCGACGGGATGAATAGGCATTGACCTTCATTCGTTCCGCAATAAGAAAGTTCTCCCATAGCACGCCGGTGTCAGCCCGAAGTGCCAATGGCTTGTAATTGCCCAGGATGCTATTTCTGACACCATTATCGTAGAAGTATATCTTTTTTGCTTTTCGCAGTTCTGTGCGAACATTCTTCGACCATGAAGACATCCGGCGCGGTGTATAACCACATAAATGCAGAAACGTGGCGTTTCTAATTATCTTGATGTGGGAATGCATCACGACCTCTACGTAAATTCAACGAGAGCCGCGAAAGCGGAGAATCCAGCGCCAAAGGCGAGGAGCATGCCTTTTTGTCCTGCTTGCGGTCGGCCTCTGTCGAGGATTTCGCGCAAGACAAATAGAACGGAGGGCGACGACATATTGCCGTAGTTCTCAAACACGTGATAGGAGTATTGTAGGGCCTCTGGAGATAATTCTAAGCCTTTGGCCACTTGGTCTAGTACCACGGTTCCGCCTGGATGAACCGCCCACCAGTCAATATCTTCCTGGGCGAGTCCATGCCGAGCGAGAAGGCGTGACGCCACATCCTTCGCCGTACGAGCGCCTATGACTGGCACGCGCTTTGCAAGGCAGTTTCGCAGACGTCCGCCTTCTGTCCGATACCGCAGGTCTTCACGATACTGAGGAAACAGGCCCGACGTAAAATCCACAATGCAGGCAAGACCGGCGGGTCCATCGTCTGGCACAATGTCGAGCACCGCCGCCGCAGCGCCGTCACCGAAAATCGAGTTGCTCACCACTAGTTCCGGCTCATGGCTGGGATAGAGTGTCGCGGAGCAGATCTCAACGGCCACGCTGAGAACTGGACCTTCCCCGCTGCGAGCCAGCATGCCGGTGGCGGCTTCAAGTTTGGGGATTGCCGCACCACACCCCATCCCCATCAAGTCCTGAAAGCGGATGGACGTCGGAAGTCCCAGATCCTCCGCAATATACGAAGAAAATCCTGGACAGAGGTAACCGGTACAGGTGTTAACGACGAGGCCAGTTATGTCGGTGGGTTTCAGACCCGCTTCGTCCAATGCCCGCCGTGCGGCCGCAACGGCCGTGACACGGCCGAACTTGAGGAAGCGCGCGATCAAAAGGTCCGGGTTCGTTTCGAGAGCCTCTGCCGTGGTGTCCATTCCCAGAAAACGGCCTTTTATTTTGCCATCCAGAAGAATGCGGCGATACAGCGCTTGTTCAGCCGGTTTCAAATCAAGCTGGGTCGAGAAGAAATCGTAGACCTCCTCCTGCGTCACATAAAGCGGGGGCGTTGCGGTACCGAGACCTCGGAGAATAGTTTTCACGGGTTATGTCCTCGTTTGAATTCAATGGTAGCAGCGATACGAAAGCAATAGGCTGGTTTGACGGAAACCGTGACGTTGTCGAGCTGCTGTAAAACGGACTTCAGCTCGTCAATTCTGAAACCGCGGCGAATGGAGAGCAGGGCGTCATGCCGGACTCCCGACATTGCACCGGTGCCGAATAGGAGCAGGCCTGCGCCAAGAGAGGCCCAGGGTGAGCGGCGGAGATCGTTGATCAGCACGCGGTGGTTCACAAAACCTCGGAGCCGCTGCAACAACAGGAGTATTTGGTCGTTGCTGAAATGATGGAAGCACATGGATGCCACGGCGCAATCATACGGCTCTGGGGGTTCGTGTGTGAACGCATCTTCCTGAAGCAGGTGTACCGATGGGTCGTTCGCCTGCGCAAGCTTACGACGCGCAATCTCAGCCGCTGGGCCGGCCATTTCTAGACAGGTAAAGTGTAGCGGGATATTGCGGGCGCGCGCCCATCGGCTCACCGCCAATGGGATGTCGCAACTTCCAGAACCGATGTCCAGAATCCGCAGAGGAGTATTGTCGGGACGCTGGCGCACTTCGGCGGCGAGGAAGCGCCGGACCACGCGGATGCCGCCCCAGTAGCCATTGATCCCCTCCATGAAATGATAGCTGTCTGCGGCCAGCGATGGATCGCAGTCGGGCTCGTCCAAAAACTCCGTTTCCATTGCACGCGCCTTAAACATTCCAAAGATCTCCGCTTGCCATGGATGCGTTTATTTCCGCATACTTGCCCAAGACCTCCGCACAATAGTCGGGTGCGATAGAGACAGCCTGCTCAGCAATACGCCCGCAATAGCCGCATGTCTGACAATCCAGCGAGGCACAGTCACGGTTACGAAATCCGTCTAAAAAATCCTTGGGGATTTTCTGCGTATCGATCAAAACTGGGCACTCCGCCAACGGCGAGAGCATGCCTTGAAGTCGCGCCAAATCGAACAGCGGTTTCATTCGCAGCGGATTGAGTTGCCGTGGCTTAAAGAAATGGCGAAGCGTCCAGCGGGATTCTTTGCGCACAGGCTCCTTGAAACCATACGAAAGGAGCAACTCGGCCAAGTTTCCATCGAATCGCCTTTCGGCGTAGGCCTTGACACGTCGCAGCAACTCGCTCGACGGAATGCCACGTTCCAGCAGCTTGAAGGTCGTGTACCCCATCGCCTCATAGACCCCGAGATCCTCTGGACGTATCCAAGCAGACTTGATGAACTGGGACGGATCGGCTAGGCGCTGCTTCGAACAACGCAGGAGACAATAATCGATAAAAAGCGTTTTGCTGTCATCGGAGGCATGAGCGAAACCGTTCTGATGATAGCTTTGCATCGGACAGTTCACAAGGCAGACATGATTCGCAATCAATTGGAGATCACACCGGACAGACTGGCGGATCGCAGCCAGGCGACTGAAGTTCCGGTTGATCGAAAAACTCTCGAGCGTGATGGCATCCGCTCCGAGGTCTTCCCAGAAACGTGCACGCCGCGGCGTATCCACTTGAGCATAAATCCCCACTCGTACTTTGAATTCGGGAAAGCGGCGTTTAACCAATTCGAGAAGAAATGGCGTGGACACGGTAAGACGGCGTACGCCCAAGTCGCCCAGCTTTCCCAACAACGATGATACTTGTTTCTGCCAGGAGCGCGTCCACTCCCGGTTGGCAAAACAGGAGCCGTTCAGAAGATAGTTGAAAGCCATACCATGGCGGTCCAGCATTTCAATATAGCGCCGAAGATCGGCATTGGAAAGCGGCGTCGCCAAATAACTCGGACGTCCTCCACTGATCCCATCGGCGGGGAATTTACCATAAACTTCCTCGACCGGATAATCGGCGAGCTTCGGAATCAAATCCGGATCGTAATTCGCTGCCAGCGAAAACCGTAAGGATTGTGGTTTATCACGAACGGTGCTTGTTGTCTCAGTTAGCATAATAGGCAGCCATTTCCTCTGAAGTCCGAAGATTTTCGGAAATGTCATTTTTGAATGTTACTGACTTGCTCATACTCAAATCCAAATTGCAAAAGTTCCTGTTTTTTGTATTTCAAAACAACGATGAGAAATGTAGCCTATTAATGACACATTATCAATAGTAATCGGTTAGATATTTCGAAACGCCATTTGACCGCAGAGAGGGTTTTATGCTTAAATAACGCCAGCCATGAAAAAAATCCTTCTACACGCTTGTTGCGGTCCCTGCCTGACGCACTGTGTTGAATTCCTGAGAGAGCAAGAATACGAGCCGACAATCTTCTTCTCCGATAGCAACATCATGCCATTCGAGGAGTATCAACTGCGCCGCGATGCCGCCCTTGGTTATGCGACGAAGGCGAAGGTCGAGTTTATTGAAGATGCCTACGACAATGATCAATGGCTTGAATCCGTAAAAGGGCTTGAAGGAGAACCCGAAGGAGGCAAGCGATGTGCTGCCTGTTTCAAGCACAATCTCCGCCGTGCAGCCGATTATGCCTGTGAACAGGGTCTCACGGAAATCACATCAACTCTTACCGTCAGTCCGCATAAACGTAGCCTGATGGTCTTCGAGGCGGGCGAGACTGCAGTTCAAGACGCAACCGCACACCATCTGGAGATTCCAACGCCTCCAAAGTTCATGCACTTTGATTTTAAAAAGAAAAATGGATTTCTGAATAGCCTCCGTCTTGCCAACCTGTACGATCTTTATCGTCAGTCATACTGCGGATGCGTCTTTTCAATACAAAAAAGCGACGAATCGCTTCCATTTTAACAACTTCACGCTATTGCAAAATGGAAGGGGAATTGCTATACTCTAAGCCTATCTGAGCGCGCTTACCCTGTTCGCATCGAAAGCACCCCAGAGACGCTTTTCTTCAGGATACAACCCATGAAATACGACAAAAATAACGCACTTCTCGAAAGCTCGATTCCAGAACTACAGCCCCCAACACGAGGCAAAGTGCGCGATGTGTACGATCTCGGCGACTCCCTTCTTTTCGTTGCCACCGACCGCATCAGCGCGTTTGACTGCGTCATGCCCAATGGCATCCCCGACAAGGGTCGCGTACTCACACAACTCAGTCTTTTCTGGTTTGAATTCTTCAGCGGCATCCCGAACCACCTCATCACCGCAAATGTCGCGAAATACCCTGACATTCTCTCACAATATCGTAACGATCTCGACGGTCGTTCCATGATCGTTAAAAAACTCAACATGGCTTCCGCCGAATGCATTGCACGCGGATACCTCGTGGGTACTGGCTGGGCAGAATATAGCAAAAAGGGAACGGTCTGCGGACAAAAAATCCGCGCTGGCTATGAGAAAGCAGCGAAGCTGGACAAGCCTCTTTTTACGCCGTCCATGAAAGCCGAACTCGGGCAACACGACGAGAATATCACGATCAAGGAACTTGAAAAGCGCGTTGGAAAAGACATGGCCGACAATCTCGGTAAATACACGCTGGAGCTCTACACGAAGGCTGCAGAATATGCTGCCACCAAGGGCGTCATCATTGCCGACACTAAATTCGAATTCGGAACTGATGACGAGGGCATCCTCGTTCTTGGGGATGAAGTTCTGACACCAGACTCCTCGCGCTTCTGGCCCGCCAAGGAATACAAAACGGGCTCAAATCCTCCAAGTCTCGACAAACAGTTCGTTCGCGATTGGCTCGACGGCGTTAACTTCGACCACAATCCCCCCGCACCTGTTCTACCCGACGACATCGTCACCAAGACGCGCGCACGCTACTTAGAGGCTCTGCGCATTCTAACCGGCAAATAGCCGCGCGGGCAAGCCCATGCTGGCCTACTTCATCAGACGCCTTCTCTTGGTGATTCCGACATTTCTCGGGATCACCTTAGTTTGCTTCGCCTTGACGCAGTTCGTACCAGGTGGCCCCGTTGAACAGCGAATCCTCGCCATGCGCGGCATGGCTGGTGAGGCCAGTGGTGGCGCTACCACAACCGCTGCCAAGGGGCCATCGAATGTTACGGAGCAGACGCGAAAAGATCTGATCAAGTACTACGGTTTCGATCAACCGCTTCACGTTCGATATAAACACTGGCTCATCGATAATCGCCTTGGCATGTCGATGAAATCGTATCAGTTCACGGACAAAACCGCTTGGCAGTTGATCGCCTCGCGCATTCCTGTATCGCTCTGGTTTGGCATCACGGGCTTCGTGCTCAGCTACTTGATCTGCATCCCTCTCGGCATCGCGAAAGCGCTCCGTCACGGCACCCGCTTCGATATGGTCTCTTCTGTCATTGTCTTCATCGGATACGCTATTCCCGCCTTTGCGCTCGGCATGGTGCTCAAGATGCTCCTCTGTGGCACAGTCGATTCGCTCTGGGATTTCTTTCCGCTCGGCGGCTTCGCCTCACAAAATGTCGATACGATGCCACCTTTCTCCCAGTTCATCGACCGACTCTGGCACATGGTGCTGCCGGTCTCGTGCTATGTGGCGGGCAACTTCGCCCTACTCACCTTACTCATGAAGAACTCACTACTCGACCAAATGAGCAGTGACTACATCCGCACCGTTCTCGCCAAAGGGGCGACCCGTAGCCGTGCCGTCTGGCACCACGCCTTGCGCAACGCCCTCATCCCTATCGCCACCGGTTTCGGAGGCATCATGACCATCATGTTCGCCGGTTCAGTGATCATCGAAAAAGTTTTTGAAATACCCGGAATGGGCTTGCTCTCCCTTGAAGCCATTGAAACCCGC
>JBBQIY010000056.1:0-9072 GCA_038325415.1 Kiritimatiellia bacterium | reverse complement strand
AGTCGGGCTTCCAGTCTACGAACCCACAGGCAACATGATCGTTGACGTTGGAGGCGGCACCACGGATGTGGCTCTGATTTCCCTTGCCGGCATAGTTTACGCGAAAAGTGTCCGAGTCGGAGGCGACGAAATGGACAACGTAATCGTGCAATATATGCGGCGCGTGTACAATTTGATGATTGGTGAAAGAACAGCAGAGGAATTGAAGATCAAGATCGGTTCTGCCTATCCATTGCCCGAAGAAAAGGTCATGGAAGTCAAGGGACGTGATCTGGTTGCAGGCCTGCCCAAGACTTTGAACATCAGTTCAGAGGAAATTCGCGAGGCTCTTCAAGAGCCCGTGTCGCAGATTGTGGACGCAGTCCGCATCTGTCTTGAGAAGTGCCCTCCTGAACTTTCTGCCGACCTTGTCGATCGCGGCATGGTGTTGGCAGGAGGCGGCTCTATGCTCACTGGGCTGGACAGGCTGATCGCGGATACAACGGGGCTGCCGGTTCATATGGCAGACGATCCGCTGTCGGCAGTTGCCGAGGGAACGGGCGTTGTGCTCGACGAACTCGATTGGCTTTCTGAAGTTGCCGTTGGCCACTCCCGCAGACACGGATAAGCTCATTCATTCCGCTGAATCGACCTCCATCATCATCTCCACTCACGCGTGCCGGCGATAATCCGCTTGCTATTTTTGTTTGCATCGTCGCCTTGGATTTCTCATGCGCGTGAAGATTGGAAGGTTATTAACAGGGATTACCGCTACGGTTGTGGCGGTCATGGCTGTTTTATGGCTTTATCATTCGCTTCGTGGCAGAGTCTCCACTCTGACACGCGACTCAACCGCCCCGTACGGAAGATTTGTGCTTGAGGTTCAGTCGATGTTTGCTGGCGTTACCGATTTGACGAAGGGCGTTACGGATCTCAAGCGCGAGAACGAAGCACTGACCGATGAAATCGATGCGCTACGCGTACGACTTCTTCTTCTGGAAGAGGTGCAGCGTGATAACGACAATCTGCGCCAGGCGATTGGCCTTGGCCTTACCCCATCTTCATACGTCTGCGCTGAGGTGGTTTCCAGAGGAGGGGCCACGGGTTGGTGGAAGATTATCCGAATCAACAAGGGCGTTAAAGATGGTGTGATCCGCAACAGTCCGGTCGTCAATACGTCTGGGCTGGTGGGTCGCGTTGTTGACACATCGGCGGAGACGTCCGATGTGCTGCTGTTGACAGACGTCAACAGTAAGCTCTCTTGCTACATCGAAGACGTAGGCGAGGGAGCGAGGGGAATTCTCACGGGTACGGGTGTTTCGGGGTCGCACAGCGAGCTTGATCTGCTGCATCTCGTGGAGCCGATGAGTTTGGCCTATCTTGAGAAGAGCCTCGAAATTAAGAAAGGCGCAAGAATTGTCACCAGCGGGATCGGTGGCTTGTATCCGCGAGGGCTTCCCGTTGGTGAAGTGGTTGAGTCAATTTCTGACGCCTCGGGTTTGTTTCAGCGTGCGAAGGTAGCGCCTTATGTCGACTTCGCTTCGCTGGATCGCGTGTTTGTGCTGCTTGGCAAGGGTCGGTCGGATTTCAAAGGAGGCGTGCCATGAAGTTTCGCATTGCGAAATCCCTGCTCGTCCTGTTTGTGGCCGTGACGCTTGCTGCCGTGCTTCAGGAACTTTTGCCCCCTGTTCCGGCTGGGGATGTCAAGTTGCCGTTTCTCTTTGCGGTGTGCGTCTATTATGCCGTGCGTCGCGAGCCCGGGTACGGATTTGCAGCCGCCTTGTGGTGCGGCGTGATCCAAGACGGACTTGACAGCGTCCCGTATGGCGTCTCCGCTTTGTCGTTTTGTTTAATCACGGCACTTTGTGTTATTCTTGTTAAAAAGCAGATGCCCAACAATACGGTTTCGTGTGTGATCGTGGCCGTTGTAGGGGGGATTTTTATCGAGGCGCTTCAGTACGGCGCACTCGTAGGGTCGGGGCACTATACCGTTGTGCCCGGAAGTTTTTTGATGATACGCTTTCTTGTTTTCATCGCGGTGTCCATTCCCGTTTCGGCTCTTGTAGCTGGATGGGTACGCCTGATGGATACGATTTCGGCAAATGTAGGACTTGAAAATGAAAACGAAACGCTCGGTTGGAATGCGAATTGACGCCGAGCGCCTTCGTCTGGGGGCTATTTCGGCTGCAATGTTGCTTGGGATTATCTATCTCGGTGCCTCTCTGTATACAATACAGGTGAGCAACTCGGAGCTGTACTCGGATGCTCAGGATGCGTATAGTTTCCGTCGGGTGCGTCTGCCAGCGACGCGCGGGAGGATTCTGGACCGTAACGGCAAGGTTCTGGCGGATAACAAACCATCCTATTGCGTTGCCCTCTACATCGAGGAATTGCGCAAGTCTGGGGCGTGGTCGAACACGGTCGATCACGTGGATGCGCTGGTGGAGAGCATCTCGAAGATCATCGACAAGCCGCGGGAGGTGGATAAGCAAGCCATTGGGGCTCACATTAACCGGCGGCGTGCGATTCCGCTTTTTGCCTTCAGCGGTCTTGATGATACGCAGATGGCGCGTCTGGCCGAATGGCCTGGATCGCTACCGGGAACGGATATTTATGTCGGCTCTGAGCTGATTTATCCGTTCGGCGACATGGCTTCACACATTATCGGCTACGTCGGCAGAGGTCAGCCGCGCGAAGCGGTGGAGGAAGAACCGGATGTGCCCGAGGAACAAGAAGACTTCAATTTTTATCTGCCCGATCTCGCGGGGAGAGAAGGCATCGAGTATGCCTGTGATGCGCAACTTGCAGGCAAGGGCGGGGGCCATCTCATTCGCGTCAATGCGGTCGGCTACAAACACGAGATGATTCCCGGCAAACAGGCGGTTGCGGGACAGGATATCGTGTTGACGATTGAGGCGGGACTGCAGAGGACGGCTGAGCTTGCGCTTGACGGAAATCGCGGGGCGGCGGTGGTTCTCGATTGTCAGAATGGCGACATTCTGGCGATGGCAAATTCTCCACGGTATAATCTTCAGGATTTCGTGCCGGTTCTTTCCAGTACCGTCTGGAAGCGTCTGCTAGACGATCCGGACAAACCGCTTTACAATCGAGCCTCAAGCGGCGTGTATCCGCCTGGAAGCGTTTTCAAGCCGATTGTGGCACTGTGCGCACTCCGAGAGCATGCCGTTGATGAAAACGAGCTATACACCTGTACCGGCTCGATCATTGTGGGCGGCCGAACATTCAATTGCTCCCATCGATACGGTCATGGAGAGGTTGACTTGCGCCGTGCAATTGCGGTTTCCTGCAATCCGTATTTCATTGCCATGGGCATGAGGTTAGGTTACGAACCAGCGCTCTACAACGATTGTGCGCAACTGGGGTTCGGAACGGCACCGGACATTGGCGTGCAGACGGCCTCGGGACTACTGCCCTCGAACGCGTGGAAGCGGAAACGTGCTCGCGAGAGCTGGCGCGGCGGCGATACCGCCAACATATCGATTGGGCAGGGCTACCTCGGCACGACCCCACTTCAGGTGGCCATGATGACGGCCGCCATCGCTTTAGATGGAAAACTGGTGAAGCCGCGCCTGATCCGCGATGCGGGGGATGGATCGGGTGTACACGAGGAATCCGTTGTCACAGGCAAGATGAACTGGTCCGCGCACGATCTTCTCATTGTCAAGGCGGGGATGTACGACGTTTTGAACGAACCCTACGGGACGGGTCACCGCGCGGCGGTCTCGGGCATCCAAGCTGCCGGCAAGACGGGTACCGCCGAGTACGTCGAAAACTATGAGAAGAAGAAGCATGCCTGGATGATTGCGTTCGTTCCTTTTGATTCCCCGAAGTACGCCATCGCCATCGTGGCTGAAGATGCGGATTCCGGTGGTCAGACGGCTGCCGCCATTTTAAAGAAGATTTTCTTGAAACTCTATCCGAATGCAGTTCCCATCGAAGCGGAAGTTTTCGAAAGCATAATCTAATACCTGTGAAACCCCCATTGCCAAGTTTGAAGCACAACCCCTTTGCCGTGAGCAAGATGCCCTCCATTAATTGGGTCCTTTTTGTGTGCATGGTGTTGTTGCTTATGGTAGGCGTTTTCTTCATTCGCAGTGCCTGTGCCACGCGCACAGGACAAGTGCGTTTTCTTTATGTCAAGATGATCTACCAATGGATTCCGCTCGGACTGGCGGCGCATATCCTCGTGGCAAGGGCCAACTACCGCAAGTGGAACGACTGGGCTTGGGTCCTCTACGGGCTCGCGCTCATCGCGCTCGTGCTGGTCATGATTCCGGGCATTGGCACCGAGCGCATGGGGGCCAGACGGTGGTTATTCGGCTTTCAACCATCGGAATTTGCCAAGTTTGCAACCGTCCCGATGCTGGCCTTTCTTCTCGTTGGCACTAATCTACGGCAAGGGCCCGGGAAGCTTATGCTGGTGATTTTTACCGCCGCATTGCCTGCCGTGATCATTGCGATGCAGCCCGACTTGGGGACCGCGCTTTCGCTGGTACCCACGGTGCTTGCCATGGCGTATGTCTCGGGTTGTGCCCCGCGGACGCTGACCGCCCTCGTTCTGTCGGGGCTCATCCTAGCGGGTGTATTTTTGAGTGCCGTGCTGCTGCCAGAGAAGCTTTCCCCTGAGCATAAGGTCAAGGTGGAGCGGATCGTCGATAAGGTGATCTTCCCGCATTGGAAAAAGCGCATTCTCGTTTTCGCCTATCCAGATCGCGATCCCCTCGGTGCCGGATGGAACAAACGCCAGTCAGAAATCGCCGTTGGTTCAGGCGGTACGCATGGCAAGGGCTATCTTAAAGGCACGCAAAACATCCTGGGGTTTCTGCCCAGGGCTGTGTCATCAACTGATTTCATCTATTCAGTCATCGCCGAAGAAACCGGCTTTGCTGGAAGTCTGGTTCTCCTTGTTCTGTTCGGCGGGCTCCTGGGGAGCATCGTTGTGACAGGTATCCTTTGCAGGGACGGCACGGGGCGGTTGATCTGCACCGGAGTCGTGGCACTGTTGTTCTCCCATCTCTTCGTCAACGTAGCCATGACCATCGGCAAGATGCCCATTACCGGCATCCCCCTGCCGCTGATCAGCTACGGAGGCTCGTTTACCATATCAACCATGGCCATGCTCGGCTTAGTCCAAAGCGTGGCAATCCACGGCAGGAAGCCCGTTACCGGGTCTTCCGGACCGTAATTCAGCCAGAAAGGCACAATAAAAATGTTTGGAAAGAACTTCTTTAAATTCAAGTGGATCACAAAAGCGGACAATCATCTCAATCGCGAGATCATCGTCAATTCCGAGAAACTGGAGACGCGCGTCGCCGTTCTCGAAAACGGTCGCCTGGAAGAATTCCAGGTGGAGCATCCGACGGAGGAGCGGCTGATCGGCTCGATCTTCAAAGCTCGCATTCAAAATCTCGAGAACGATCTTCAGGCCGCATTCGTCAACATCGGCATGCGCAAAAACGCATTCCTGCACTACTGGGATATGAACCCGGATGATGAATCGCTTCTGGATGACGATGACAACGCTGAAGCGCATGCTGATAACGGCGGCGGTAACGGCGGCGGTAACGGTGCCGCCAACCGCCGCAAGCCGCGCAATAAGCGCTTTACCAACGAGGAAATCGCGAAGCGTTTCCCCGCCGGCAGCGTGGTGACGGTGCAGGTTTCGAAGGGCCCCATCGGCACCAAGGGACCGCGCATCACGGCCAGCCTCTCGATACCAGGCCGATATCTGGTGCTGATGCCGGGAGGCACGTTGCGCGGCGTCTCGCGAAAGATCGGCGACGCCGTCGAGCGTGCGCGGCTCAAGAAGATTCTCGAGCGCCTCGAAAAGATCATCCCAACCGATTGCGGACTGATTGTGCGTACCGCTGGATCTGGGGCATCGAAGTCCGCCTTCGTGCGCGACCTGCGTGTGCTGCTGAACAGCTACAACGACATGAAGAAGGCGATCGCCGAACAACCTGCACCCTGCTGTATTTATGAGGAGCCGGATCTCGTCACCCGCGTCGTCCGCGACTGGATGACGGAGGATGTCGACCGCATCGTCATCGACGACCCCGTCGTCTACGAGAAGGTTCGCAAGGAGGCGTCGCGCATCTCGCGCCATGCCAAAAACCTTGTGCAGTTCTACGAAGGGCATTATCCGATCTTCGATCACTACGGCGTTGAGAAACAGATTGAAGAGGCATTCCGCCGCAAGATCGCGCTGAACTCTGGCGGCTATCTGATCATCGACGAGACGGAGGCCCTCATCGCGGTCGACGTCAACACGGGTCGCCACAAGGGTAAGGGCTCGCAGGAGGACGCCATTCTCGAAGTGAACCTAGAGGCCGTTGAGGAAGTCGCCCGCCAGCTCCGTCTCCGGAACATCGGCGGTCTCGTGGTGCTCGACTTGATCGATATGAAGTCGCGCAAGCACCAGCAACAAGTTTACCGTGTGCTCAAGAATGCGCTCAAGCGCGATAAGGCGCGAACGAACGTGATGCAGATTTCGGAGCTTGGACTTCTCGAAATGACGCGCCAGCGCTTCGAAGAGAGCTTGCTATCCCAGATGCATCAGGCGTGTCCGTACTGCCATGGCAAAGGTCTCATTAAGTCGTCGCTGCAGCTCAGCGTCGACATTCAGCGCCGGTTAATTTCGCTGATTCGGTTGCTGACGGCGGAGAAAAAGGAATCGGATCTTCAGATCTGCGTCCATCCCGCCATTCTCGAACGGCTACGCACCGAGGACGAGGAAATCATCAAGAATCTGCAAACCGACTACAAGGGCCGGCTATCGTTCAAGAGCGATCCACTGCGCCAGGCCGAGTCGTTCAGCATTGTCGACGCCACCACGGGCCAAACGCTCTTTGCGGCTGGAGAACAGCGGCCCGTCTAGTTCAGGTAGGATGTGATTGCAAAGCTTTGCAATCACATCCAGAAGCCAGAAGCCAGCAGTCAGAATTCAGTATCCAGAATTGATTCTCAACAACTTACGCGTAATTCCGCTTTCCCACTCGTGTTCTTCAAACCAGAGAAAAGCTATTTTTTAACGAAAGTCGTCATATAGCATTGGTGCTCAACTTCTGACTTCTGTCTCCTGAATTCTGAATTCTGGTGCGAATTCAACAAAGTTGAATTGCACCTGTTCAGGAGTTTAAAATGTTCTACATCGGTTGTCATTTGTCTGTCGCAGGCGGGTTCACCGCCATGGGACGAGATGCGCTTCAGGTCGGTGCCAATGTGTTTCAATACTTCACGCGTAATCCGCGTGGAGGTAAGGCGAAGGATATTGACCCCGCCGATGTGGAGGCGTATCTAGACCTTGCAAAGCAAAACGGTTTCGGCAAAATTCTCGCTCACGCCTCGTATACCATCAATCCCTGCTCAGCGGACAAGCGCACCCGCGACTTCGCCCATGAGATGATGGCGGATGACATGTTGCGAATGGAAGTCGTGCCCGGAAACCTTTACAATTTCCATCCAGGAAGTCACGTGGGGCAGGGTGTTGACGCTGGCATCGAACTGATCGTTGCCACGCTCAACGCAATCATGAAGCCGGAGCAGTCGACGACGGTGCTACTCGAAACGATGGCAGGAAAAGGTTCCGAGGTCGGCTCGAAGTTTGAAGAGCTACGCAAGATTATCGACGGCGTGAAGCTTCAAGACAAGATGGGCGTCTGTCTCGACACCTGTCACATTTCGGATGCCGGATACGACGTCATCGACGATCTCGATGGCGTGCTGGACGCATTCGACTCGATTATCGGACTCGATCGACTCAAGGCGATTCATCTCAACGATAGCAAGAATCCACCCGCCTCGCGCAAAGATCGCCATGAAAAGATCGGCGATGGAACACTCGGGCTTCAGGTACTTGACAACGTGATTAATCATCCCAAGCTCCGTCATCTTCCCTTCTATCTTGAAACCCCCAATGAACTCGACGGTTATGCCAAAGAGATTGCGTTGCTGAAGAGTCTCCGCCGCAGTATCGATTGAAGGGGAATAGCTTCAGCGTTTTCCCATCGTCCTCGTCCTCGTCCTCAAAACTCTGGTGGCGAAAAGAAAAACGTAGATTCAGAGAATTATTCCGAGTCTACCGCCTCGGCGTTACGACTTAATACTAGCGGTTTACGTTTTCGTTTGAGAATTTTATAACATGAATGTACAAGGACGCGAAGGGGTAATTGGAACACCTACACGCCTCTTGAGCTCTATGCGAGGTGCGAATGCCACTGGGAGAACAGGCATCTTGCCTGTTTGCGTGCGCACAGGCAAGATGCCTATGCTCCCAGTGTAAAAGGCTGCTTGCGGCATCACAAGACGCAGCAAGCGGTCTGATGAAATGAATTGCTATGCCTTGATTTCACCTATAGGCAATATCTGTTTCCCATGGCGAATCGTGAGTATGGATAGTTGGTTGGTTTCAATATGATAGACGATCCGATAATTTCCATAAATTAACTCTCTGAATTGGCGGTCATTGATTTCGGGAACAATTCGTCCACTTTCCGGATAAGATCGAAGTTGCTCAATTTTTGAGTATACTGTATGGATCCATTTATCCGCTGCCAAAGGACTGTCTTGAGAAATGTAATCAACGATTTCCGATGCCCTATCAACCGCAAGAGGAGACCATACTATTTTCATTTAGAAACCCGCTTCAGCAATTCATCTATCACCCTCTCATGGGAGAGACCTTCTCCTTTTGCCAGTTGGCTGAGCGATGTTTGAACATCTGACAGAAGATTGATCTTTTCTTGCATGGCTTCAAATTCGTTTGCGCCCAATAGTACCGCAACGCCTTTGCCATGCTGCGTAATAATAACTGGACGCTTGGTTTGATGAACTTGTTTAATGTAAGAAGCCATGGAATTTCTGATCTCCGACATTGATCTGATATCTTGATTGATTTTAATTTCTTGCATTTCGTCCTCTCTTTGGTATTACTTCTGTACATAATAGCACACTAAATTACGTACAATCAAGAGTTCTTTATAATGTAAGCAATGGGCGCAAAAGGTGTGGCTTCAGGAATTGATTCATGGCGTGGTGAGGTAGCTGTGGCCTTCTTGTTTGATGATGGCGAGG
>JBBQIY010000055.1:0-9078 GCA_038325415.1 Kiritimatiellia bacterium | reverse complement strand
GGCATTCACCGTCTGCACGCCGTTCAAGGTCTCTCCGTATACCGAATTCCCTTCGCGTCCCACATGGTAGGCAACGCCGACCCCCGCCATCAGATCGCCTTCATAACTTGCATCAATAAAGATTTTTCCCGTGAAGGCGAGACCAGACTCCATGCGGATTTCGACAATTCGCCCATCATGCTTCTCCATACCCTTCGCGCAATCAAGCCGCTCTCCGAGCACAATCTTAACGCCAGCCTCCTGCGCCATTTCATTGAAAATTTTCTCTGCCAAGCCGGGTTCGAATCGGAATAAGGCATCCGCTGCAGGATCATAGAAAGAATAATCCGCTTTCGTTTGATGCGTCCACGAGGCGTCGTTATCGTAATGCTGCTTAACCCGCTGATAGAATTCGCGCGCAACGCCGCCAATAACGGCCTTATTGCCTGCATCGGTCATCCCCAGCCCGCCGCTGGTCAATCCGCCTAGATGATGGCCCGGCTCGATGACTACCACGCGTTTGCCCATCCGCGCGGCCTGTACACCGGCCATCACGCCTGCACTGGACCCGCCGTAAACGACTACATCGAAAGCTGTTGTTTCAGCATCCGGATTTTTCGCTTCTACTTTTAGTTTCTGATCAAGCATTTCGGACTCCTCTGCTATATTACATCGGAATGGTAGCAGAATCGGCTTCTGGAGGCAATACCCAGAAACGAATCCTCAGATTCCTCGTATTGCGCTTCGTGGCTGTGTCTGCTAAAATAAACGCAACAAGTGGACAAGCCGCTTGACCTACGGAACTCGACGTTCCAGAAATTCCTCGCATGATTCGCAAAGCAGTCGCTAATCTTACACCCTACTCGCCCGGCGAACAGCCTAAGATCCCCAACCTCGTCAAACTGAACACAAACGAAAACGCCTACCCTCCGTCACCCAAAGTGGCCGAGGCCATGAAGGCTTTCGATTTTGCCAAGCTCAAATTGTATCCAGATCCGTTATGTGTGCGAATTCGCGAAATCCTCGCCGCTGAACACAAATGCTCAATGGACAATATTTTCGTTGGGAATGGCTCCGATGAAGTGTTGCGCCTCGCCACTTACGCATGGGTTGAGAATGATGCGTCTATCGGGTACTTCAATCCATCCTATTCGCTTTACCCCGTACTCGCAGACATCCGCGATGTGAAGGGCGTGGAACTTCCGCTCCCCACTTCGGAGACGCTCGTGGATTGCATTGCTGCCGCCAGTCTACAAGAGATTCCAGCGCTGTTCCTCATCGCAAACCCGAATGCTCCCACCTCGACCTATTTTCCAAAATTCGAAATGAGGCGGTTTTGCAAAGACTATCCCGGCGTCGTGGTCATCGACGAAGCCTATGTGGTCTTCGCGGAAGAAGACTGCGTTGAGCTTGCGCTTTCCATGCCGAACGTCGTGGTGAGTCGTACCCTTTCCAAGGCTTGGTCGCTTGCCGGTATACGCCTCGGCTACATGATTGGCCCCGCCGACCTCATCGCCGCTCTCTACAAGATCAAAGATTCCTACAACGTAAACTTTCTCAGCCAGGAAGTCGCGGTCGCCGCGCTCTCCGACCCTGGCTGGATGAAGATTAACCGGAATAAAATTGTCGCAACGCGGAAGCGCCTCGCCGCCGAACTGGTGAATTTGGGATGGACGGTGGCAGACTCTGCCACAAATTTTTTGTGGTGCATTCCCCCGCTTCCAACGACGGCCGACAACGTAAAAGCAGATCTGCGAGACCACGGCATCATCGTGCGTCATTTCCCAGGGCCTCTCACCGGAAACCACATTCGCATCACCATCGGTACAGACGAACAAACGGACTTCCTGCTGGACGTCTTGAAGAAAGGCAAATAAATGAGCGCACAACGAACCGCTTCTGTCAAACGGCAAACGAAGGAGACCTCCATCAGTCTCTCCATCAACCTCGATGGTACGGGCCAATCCGAGATCGCCACCGGCGTAGGATTCCTCGACCACATGCTCACGCTTTTCTCGCGCCACTCGCTCATCGACCTGACGGTGCAATGCAAAGGCGACATCGAGATCGACTACCACCACACCGTTGAGGATATCGGTCTCGCCCTCGGCACTGCCTTCGACAAAGCTCTTGGCGAACGCCGCGGGATCCGTCGCTACGGTTTCTTCAATCTCCCCATGGACGAATCGATCTGCGAAACCGCGGTCGACTTGGGCGGGCGTCCATTTCTCGTCTATAAAACAAGCCTGACCTCTACCTTCGTTCGCGACTTCGACACGAAGCTCTTCGAGGAATTCTTCCGCGCCGTTTCGGTCAATGCGAGAATGAATCTACACGTCCGCCATTCTGGCGGTAACGAAGCCCACCACGCAGCGGAATCCATGTTCAAAAGTTTCGCGCGCGCCATGCGCATGGCCACAGAAGCCGATCCGCGCGATGCTGGCGTACCGTCGAGTAAAGGCGTGATTTAAAGAGAAGTCGCTAGTGGCTAGTCGCTTGACAATACGAGGGAGGAGAGAAGTTCCTCATCCTTAACTCGAACACGGTACGGCGGCTTAGCTGTTCCGGACTGTCTGGGAATATTTTCAAAGGTTCAGGATTCAGAAAACCTTCGCTAATTATTTTGTATTACTTTCTCTGCAACCGTCAGCACGGCGGATAGCGCGGGCTTGGGTTGCAGGGCTCGATCCCACAACAGGGCATGGTTGGTACGCTTAGAAGGCCAACTGTTCAGCCAGCTTCGCCCATCGTGCAACCCCCAGAAAGTGACACGGGAGATCTTGTCGCGGTGCTTCAGAAACAGCTCGAACAATTTGGCATACTGGTCGGCGAGTCGTTGCTGAAGATCCAACGGAAGACCGTTACCAAACGGGTCGCCACGGCCCTGTTCCCGGGCACCGACCTCCGCACCGGTGCTCTCGCGGGGGACGACGTCGATGTCCAGTTCGGTGATCATCACCTTCATGCCTTCGGCGTGAAAGGCAATGATCGCCTCCTCGATATCCTTGAAGGGGATGCGGTCGATCTGCCAGTGGCCCTGAATGCCGATGCCCTGAATCGGGGCTCCACGCCGCTTGAGATCGCGAATGAGGCGCAACGTCTTGTCGCGCTTCGCCTGCCGTTCGATATCGTAGTCGTTGTAGTAGAGTTCTGCTGTGGGATCCGCCTGTCGAGCGGCGATAAACGCCTCGGCGATGAAATCGTCGCCGAGGCTGGTCAACCACTTAGACTTTCGCAAGTAGTCCTTGCCGTCGTCAATCGCTTCGTTGACGACGTCCCAACTTACCACCTTGCCGACGAAGTGACCCGCTACCGACGCGATGTGGTTACGCATGCGTTTGAGCACCAAATCCCGTTCAGCTGGTTTTCCGGCATCTTCAAAAAACCAGTCCGGACACTGTTGATGCCAAACCAGCGTATGAGCATTTACTGTCAATCCGTTGGCGCGAGCCATCTCCACGAAAGCGTCTGCCTTGGCAAAGTCGAAGCGATCCTCCGCCGGATGCAGAGGCTCAGGCTTCATGCAGTTCTCAGGCGTAACCGTGACAAAATTATTGAATAGCAGTTGTCGCTCGGTCTCATTCAGTTCGGCACCTGGAATAGCAACACCAATAGCAAACCATTTAGCATAGACTAACATCCGTGAATCCTCCTTTTTCGATAGCGTCGCTAAGTTCGTAGAACCATCCAGTCCCCCTGCACGACAAAATCCTACGACTCCAAACACAAGCACCGCTGATCTGATTGCCAATTTGTATATCATTGTCCATAACCTGACGCAGAAACCCTCCAAAGCGCGAAAGCGCATTCGGTGTACCCGATGGTTAGGTTCCCTTTCATGAGTTTGTATCGTACCACTTCAGATACCTTCCGACAATTGGCATCTTGTCATCTTCCTTGAAACTACACCCCGTTTCGGGGTATAATACGAACCTCTTAACACCCAATCCGGAGTCCCCAATGGCATACGAAGTACTAGCACGCAAATGGCGTCCGCAAAAATTTGAAGACGTAGTCGGTCAAGACCATGTCGTCAAGACGTTGCGTAATGCCATCGAGCAAAACCGGATCGCCCAAGGCTACCTGCTTGCCGGCCCGCGAGGAACCGGTAAAACAACGATCGCCCGAATTTTCGCCAAGGCACTTAACTGCAAAAACGGCCCCACGGTCACCCCCTGTTGCGAATGCGATTCCTGCCGCGACATCGCCAACGGTACCTCGTTCGACGTCACCGAAATCGACGGTGCTTCCAACAACAAGGTCGAAGACGTTCATACGAAAATCATCGACAATATCGATTTCGCCCCGATTGGTGGCAAATACCGCATCTACTACATCGACGAAGTGCACATGCTCACCACCAGTGCCTTCAATGCGCTTCTCAAAACGCTCGAAGAGCCACCGCCGTACGCCAAGTTCATCTTCGCCACAACCGAACCTGAGAAGGTCATCGGAACGATTCTCTCGCGTTGCCAGCGCTTCGATCTGCGCCGCATTTCCCTGCCGGTCATCATTGAGCAACTTCGAAAAATCGCCGACGACGAAAAGATCACGATCGACGACGATGCCTTGCTCGCCATCGCACGCGGAGCCGATGGCGGTATGCGCGATGCCGAATCCGCCCTCGACCAGATGATCGCCTTCACGGGCAACGAAATTCGTGAATCCGATGTATTGAGCGTTTTCGGTCTCGCCGCACGCAGCACGATCGAAAAGCTCGCCGAAGCTGTCATGGTCGGCAACATTCCTCAAGTGCTCAAACTGGTCGCCGAGCTCGACAACTCCGGCAAAGATCTGCGACGTCTCACCTCCGAGCTGATCAATCATTTCCGCAACCTGCTGGTGTGCATCCAGCTCGACGGCTCTACGGCAGGTCTTGACCTGACGGACGCGCAATGCGCAACGCTCAAGAGCCAATGCAAGACAGGCTCTACCGCCGCCGTGCTGACGGTCGTGGAAAATCTCATCGATCTCGAAAGCAAGATGAGGCTCTCACTTTCCCAGCGCACCATGGTCGAAACAACACTCATCCGCTGCGCCCGTGCTTCACAACTCGTCGATCTGGAAGGCATCCTCAAGAAGCTGACCAAACTCGCCGAAGGGGCCGAAAGCGAATCCACGCCCGTGGCACACACCCCCCCAGCACAGCCTTCAGACCACACTGTCAAAGCACCCGCTGCCGCCTACGTCGTGAAAGCGCCCTCCAGTTCACCGGTATCCACCGAAACTGCAGATCATACTGCTAAAGCCCCCACTCTCGAATCCAGCCCCGAGCAACGCGCACGCACGCAGGAGCATGAACAACCTACGCCCTCCGCCCCACGCCCTACGCCCTCTACTCAACCCTCGCGCATCAGCGAAGCCGAGCGCAACGAAAAAATTATTGAACTTCCCGTCGTCAAAGATGCGCTAAAAGTTTTTGACGCTAAAATCACCGACATCAAGTCTGGACAATAACAGCACCGCAAGGAAATCATACTATGGCTACCCCCAACTTCTTTCAGCAAGCAAAGCAGGCGATGGAACTCCGCAACAAGATGAAGAAAATCCAGAAGGAGCTCGAATCGCAACTTGTCGAATACGAGAACGCAGGCATCGTCGTCTCCGCCCGCGGAGACATGACCCTCGCCAGCATTAAGATCGATCCCATCATCATCGATATCACCCGCGTCGACAAGCTCGAGCGCACCATCCTCGAAAACTGCAACAAAGCACTCAAGATCGCCAAAGACCAGGCCGGTGCCCAAATGCAGAAAATGACCAAAGAGATGGGCCTCGACGGTCTTCTCGGCGGCTAAGGTTATATGGCTAATCCCTTTGACAACCTAGCTCAAGAACTGGCGAGACTGCCAGGGATTGGCCGCCGGTCTGCCGAGCGCGTGGCACTTGCCCTCGTGCGAAAGGGCGATGCGCTCATGAATCCGCTCATTGATGCTCTGCAAGCCGTACGCGACAACGTGTGCGTTTGTAGTCTGTGCGGCTCCATCACCACGCGGGGAGACAATCCCTGTCGCCTCTGCTCCGATCCGCGGCGCAATGCGTCATTGCTGTGCGTCGTTGAGGAGTCGGGAGACATCATGTCGATCGAACGCTCTGGCGCCTTCAACGGCGTCTACCACACGTTGCACGGTCGCATTTCGCCCATGGCCGCCTCGGGTCCAGACGACATTCGCCTCGCTGAGCTCGAGAGACGCATTGAAGACGGTACGTTTAACGAAATTATCCTCGCGATCGGCACGGACGTCGAAGGTGATGCAACGGCCGCCTACATCTCGGAACGGCTTTCCGGCTATGCGTTAACCGTGACGCGCCTCGCCCTCGGCCTTCCGGCCGACAGCGGCATCGGCTACTCCGATCCCATCACGCTGAAGCGCGCCATCAACGGCAGGCAAGTACTCTAATGGATGGCAGAATCCATTCGATCGAAAGCTTCGGGGCTGTAGACGGTCCGGGCGTCCGGTTCGTTGTGTTCTTTCAGGGTTGCCCCTTGCGGTGTCGCTTTTGCCACAACCCGGACACATGGAATCCTGAGGGTGGCAAGCTCATCAGTGCCGAGGCGATTGTTGAGAAGGCAGAACGCTGTCGCGCCTATTTACCGAATGGTGGCGTCACGCTCTCCGGAGGCGAACCGCTCATGCAACCGACTTTTGCTCTGGATATTTTGCTTCGCCTACGCGAAGCGCGTTTGCATTCGGCGCTCGACACCGCGGGCATGGTTCCGCTTGCGGTTTCGGCACCCGTCATCGACGCCGCTGACATGGTCCTACTCGACATCAAGGCGCTGGATCCTAACGAATGCATCGCGCTGACTGGGCAATCCAATCTCAACGAACTCTCTACCCTCGACTATTGTGAGAAGACTGCGAAACGCACCTGGATTCGTCATGTCCTTGTACCCGGAATCACGCTCGAAACAGAAAAGCTCAAGAAGCTTGCCGATTTTTTGAAAAAATACACGTGTGTCGAAAAAGTAGAACTCCTCCCCTTCCACAAACTCGGCGAATTCAAGTGGAAGGAACTCGGTATTCCGTATACGCTCACGGACACGCCTGCGCCGACCCCGAAAGAAATTGAAGCGGCAAACAACCTCTTCGTCAGGGAGTGAAGAGAAGTTGCGAGTTCGGATGAGGGGCGTCCTCGCCCCGGCTTATCTTCAAAAGGTGGCGAGTCGCAAGTGACTTAGTAAAGTGGAAGACTCTTGAATCGTCAGAAGCATCAATCCCTCCTTGTGATTTTGGTGCCGATGTGTATACTTTCTCGCCACCAACGGTAATAAATGATGACTCCAATTGATGAAATTCGCTTGACACTTTCGAAGGAAACTTCTGCCGAGGCAAAATCAAACCTCGGACAGTTTATGACGCCTTCGTCTACGGCGGATTTTTTGGCTTCTCTGCTTAATCCCGTAAAATTTGACCATTGTGATTTACTTGACCCCGGCGCTGGAATCGGCACGCTCTCAATTGCTTTTCTAAATCGGTTGGCTGACGTCAGAGCCATGTCGAAAAAGATAAAGGCAACAGTCTGTGAGATCGACCCGCGAATGAGAAGAGAACTTGTCCGTACCCTTCCGCAGTTTATAGAAGCGGGAGCCGACATCCAGATTGAGGGTGATGATTTCATTGAAACAGCGGTGAACTGGTTGCAGTTCAGCCCAACACGGCGCTTTACTCATGTGATTATGAACCCGCCGTATAAAAAATATTGTAAAGCAAGGTGCGACGCAACCGTTCTGGCAAGCCGCCACACAGTGCAAGCTATTTTGGGAAAGTGGAGAAAGTGGCAGCGGCGTCCCGCCGCTGAACGAACAGAGCCGAGACGGCTCTGCCACACTGCTGAAACACGGCCGAGACAGCGCACTTACTCCCAATCTTAAACGGCACACTTACTCGAAAGACTTAATCGACATCGTCTGGATTCTGGATTCTGGTTGCGAAATCGCAATCTTCACGGAGAATTAAAAACTTCAATGTCAATTTCGAGATCAAGTGGAATATAGTGAGGAAGCCGTTTGCGCGATAGCTTCTCGAGATTTCGCGGCCTAGCAATCGAATCCTCCAGAGCCTTACGAACCGCTTCAATCGGTCCACTCTCGAACATCGGTGCCAGATTGTTGATATCGGCATTCAGCTTCGGAATCGTGATTTTATAGGACAACGCGATGCCATCAACATAGTGGCGGAAGTCGAGGTCGCATTTCAAATCCATCCGGCGTACGCGTGCTGTCATACGCGCGCTGAAAAAATTCTCTTTCAGCTTGAAACGAACCTCCCCAGTAGCATAGCCATCGATCTTGCGAAAGGTGATCGGCCGTTTACCATCAGGAGCCGAGTGCAGCGTTGCCGTGTCGAAGCGTAGCGAATGGATAATGTTATAGTGTCCGAGAAGGTATTGCTTTCGTTTGTCTTTATGAGCAAATGATCCCTCGTAGAGCAATGCTTGATTGACCATGTCGGAAGGTAGCCTGACGCTCAAATTCGGATGGGGCGTCTCCGGCTGGATCGTGAGAACAAAAGGCAACCAAGTCTCGGTCGCCTCATCATCTAAAAGCACTCGCATGGAACCCACAATGGACAGTCGCTCTGGGATCATTCCCGGCGGAATGGCGTATGCCTTCCAGCCCAGTGCCTCATGCGCCATTTGCTTAAGACGCGACGCATTCACGCGCAGGACCATCCCTGTGGTGGGGTCGGGAAACCCCAGACGCCCAATAGCCGTGATCGTATAGTCATGTCCCGTACGCGGCGCGACGCTAACGCCTACGGTTCGCACCAGCCAGCCAACTGTGCCGCTAAACCAGACGATAATAAAAAATCCGATGAAAATTAGACCGTAGCGACGGGATTTCCTTTTCTTTTCTGAACGTATTTCTTGCATGGCACTTTTCTTTCTTTGCAACCTTATTGTAGGGTATTACCAATAACTAGTCTATGGATATCAGGGGAATCTGGCGGAATGGGGTGGGATTCAATTTAGTTGAATCCCACCCAGAACCCAGAAGTCAGGAGTCAGAATACAGCATTGATTCTCAACATGTTACGCACAGTTTCGCCATTCTTCTATGGTGTAGCAAGAACAGGGACATGAATTATTTTGTCT
>JBBQIY010000054.1:0-9089 GCA_038325415.1 Kiritimatiellia bacterium | reverse complement strand
GGCGAAATAATTCATGTCTCTGTTCTCGTGACACCACGGAAGAAGTTTGCAACTGTGCATAACGTGTTGAGAATCAATGCTGTATTCTGACTCCTGACTTCTGTATTCTTGGTGGGATTCAACTAAATTGAATCCCACCCGTCGCTAATCGCTAGTTGCTAGTCGCTAGTGTAAAAAGAAGTCAAAATATTGTGACTTGCGACTCACCACTAGCGATTAATGACCAATGACCAATGACCAATGACCAATGACTAGTGACCAATGACTAGTGACCAATGATTAGCAACTAGCGACTCTTGTATTTTCTTTCCTTGCCAGCCGGAATGCAGTACTATGGTTTTCAGTTCGCTGCGAGAAAGACGGCATGAGGATTTATCATGAGAAATGACATTGTAATTAAGACTCCGGATGAGATTATTATCATGCGAGAGGCGGGTGAAAAGGCTGCTTCCGTGCTACGAATGGTGTGCGATGCAGTCAAGCCGGGTGTGACGACGCAGGAGCTCGACGATCTGGCGCACGCCACCATGGAAGCACTGGGTGTGAAGAGCGCATTTCTAGGCTACATGGGCTATCCTGCGCAAACGTGCATCTCCATCAATGAGACCGTCATTCACGGCATACCGAGCACTCGCCAGATTAAGGACGGCGATATCGTGAGCGTGGACGTTGGCGTCTGGCATTGCGGTTTCGTCGGCGACAACGCTAAGACCGTGATGGTGAATGTGACCGACCCCGGTGTGATCGGGCTGGTGAAGAATACCGAACGATCCCTCATGACTGCAATCGAGGCCGCCAAGCCTGGAGCACGTCTTGGCGATATTTCTCATGCCGTTGAGAAGGTAGCCTTGCAGAGCAAGCTTTCCATCGTGCGCGAGTTCGTCGGACACGGATGCGGACGTGATATGCACGAGGAACCACAGATTCCTAATTTTGGTCTTTCTGGACGCGGCCCAGTGCTCAAACAGGGCATGGTGCTTTGCATTGAACCGATGCTTAACTTAGGCGCACGTAGAATCCGGACGCTTTCGGATGGCTGGACTGTTGTGACAGCGGACGGCAAGCCAGCCGCCCATTTCGAGCACATGATTGCGATCTCAGCGGATGGAGCGGAGATATTAACACCACGCTAACACCTAAGGCCTTATTTAAAGAAGTTACGATATGAAAAGTATATTTTACGTAGGATCGAATTGCGGTGATGACAAGGCGGGATTACGCGTTTTCGATTTTGATTTGGAGTCGGGGGAAATCCGCCAGCTCAGCCAAGTTGACGACGCTATAGATCCGATCTATTTAGCACGTTCTGCGAACGGTAAATTCTTGTACTCAGCAGAGAAGGTCGTTCCAAAAGATGGCGTTAATGTCGGTGGAATTGGCGTGTATTCCATCGAAGGTGCAACGCTTACGAAGCGAGCCGATTACGTCTGCGCACCGACCGTACCCTGCCACATCGCGCTTTCGCACGACGGAAAATTCCTCGTTTATGCGGAGTACCGTAACGCGACCGCTGGCGTCTTCAGCGTGAGGCCAGACGGTCTTCTGGATGGCCCTGTGGCGAAAATCCAGCACAAGGGTTTGGGGCTGGATCCCGTGCGACAGGAGGCGGCACACTGCCATTGTTCCGTGACAACGCCAGACGATAGTCGCATCTGCATCTGCGACCTAGGTTTGGACAAAGTCTTCGTTTACAAAGCTGATTTCCAGAAGGGGACGATGACCGAAGTTCAAGGTGCTGGTTTTGTATCAGTTCCCGGAGCGGGCCCGCGTCATATCATTTTCCATCCAACCGTAAACCTCGCGTTTCTTGTTACAGAGTTAGACAGCAAGGTGGTCTCGCTGCGTCACCTCGGTGGTGGCGTCTTCGAGCCCGTGGACACGTACGCAATGCTCCCGGATGACTTTACTGGCGAAAGCAAAGCAGCGGCGATCAAAATTTCGCCAGATGGCCAGTGGGTGCTGGCATCAAACCGCGGATACGATAGCATTGCCGTTTTCAAGCTCGATCAGAAAAGTGGCAAACTTGAGCGGCAATGCATCAACAAACTCAACGGCGTCTTTCCTCGTGATTTCACATTCACGCCTGATGGAAAGTTCATCGTCCTCGGACACAAGCTCTCAAACGAAGTTGCCGTTTATGCCTTTGATTCAGTAACCGGGAAAATGCATCAAGTCGCCAACACAATCAAGATGCCCAAACCACTCTGCTTTGTCTTCGCAAACTCAGACTTCTTGACATCGGGGAGAAACGAAATGGCACTTTTGTAGGCGTGGCGTCCCTGTCCCGGACTGCTCCGCTCGATGGCTGAGGGGCGTCCCTGTCCTGGACTGCTCGCCTCCCCTCAGCCGAGGAGGCGAGGCGGAGACGCCGCGTCTACTCTGTAGGCAATCGGTTAAAAAGTGCCAATTCATTTAAATTTCCCCCTTACTCAACGCGATGTGGACGTTTTTCTGACGTGCTTTTGACAATGCCTCTTCAAAAGATTTGAAATGGCTGTCCTGAGTGTAATGATCCGTATCAAGCTTTGGTCAATTTCGTCGATGAAAAACACTTTCGGGCTTTTAGCTACTTCGTGCAAGGCCGGAATCAGGTTCAGGAATCTGCGTGTGCCATCTGACTCTTCTGAAAAATCTAAAAGAGTATCAGTCCCAGATAAATTCTTGTGCCGAGAACGCAGCGTCATGCTGTAGAAATGTAGATTCCCTTTTTTTTCAATCCAGACCTCGTGCTCATCTTCTGTTTTTAAAACAGCGGTGTCATTTTCCTCAAGATCGTTAAGCACCTCGTTGAGATGCTCCTCAGGCACCAAGTTCCGAATGTCCGCCTCGGTCAATTCGTTCTTCAGTATGTCTAGTCCGTCCACTCCGGTATCGCTACCACGAAGCAAGGCCTCAGAAAATTGGGTGAAGGATGGATCCATATTGAGCATCTGGGGAAGACTTCGAACCGTAGTTTGGGGACCGATTAACTCTAGGCCGTCAGAAAACCAATGAGTCACCGTTTTCAAGGCGTCCCCAATTTCTGCTGGCTGGAGCATTGCAAAAATCGTCGCGAGAAAAGATTGGTTTGGAGGGGGGTCTACATTTGCCAACGCACCTACCTTTTTGCTCTTCCTGAAAACCTTCTCGTTGACGTCTACTGTCGTTTCGTTAGGCGACTGCGTTTTTCGTTCAAAAAGAACGGTCTCTTGTTCCCCTTGCTTTACCTCGACAAGCCACTCCTCTCGTATATACTGATCATCGGCCTTGAGTCCATACCGAAAGAGCCTGTTGTCGGCTAGGAATTGGAGATCAAACGCCGATGGGAGATCGCCGCGATCCCCAAACCGAAAGGCTTGCCGTCCCGTTCCGCCCCCTTTTCTCCTGGGTTTCAAAGCCACCAACTTTAAAAAGGCTAATGCCTTAAACAAGTTCGATTTGCCAGCTCCATTGGCACCATAAAGAACAGCTAGGCGCAACACGTTCTCTTCTGTTCCAGTGATGGGTATACGGTCAATAAGAACGATGAGATAACGTCGATTTACCACGCGTAGCTACGTACCATTTTACTATTTCAGTATTCCAATTCGTAATTTTCTCCGCGTTCTTTTCTTCTCATTGCCGAAAGAAGACGTTGGGTGTTAGAATACTCATAATATTGCCAACGTAATCCCTGACAGAATTCTTGAAGAAATAAAAAGCCGCACGAGTATCGTGGATGTGGTGTCTTCGCGTATTACCCTGAAGCGTATGGGGTCGGTCTTCAAGGCGTGCTGTCCGTTCCACAAGGAGAAGACGCCGTCGTTTACTGTCAACCCTTCTCGGGAGAGTTTTAAGTGTTTTGGTTGCGGCGAGGGTGGTGATATTTTCTCGTTTTTGATGAAGCACGACGGCATGACGTTTACTGATGCCGTGAAGACACTTGCCGATCGATGTGGTGTGCAAATCGAGTTTAATGATGATGGCGGTAATGCGGCCGCGTCGAAACGAATGCTCGCCCTTCACACGGAGATCACCGAATTCTATCGACGTTGTCTCCTCCAGATGAAATCAGCGGAAGTTGCCAGAGCTTATCTAAAGTCTCGTGACCTTCCAGAAGATATTATCGAAAAATTTAAAATTGGCTTTGCTCCAGATGTGCCCGGTGCGCTTGAGACGTTTGCCGCGAAGCATCAATATACGATTGACGAGGTGGTGCAGGCGGGTTTAGGAATGCCGCTCGATCGGCCACGCGCAGGTGTGAACTTGCACGATCGCTTTCGTGGACGGCTGATGTTCCCGATTTGCGATACGCAAGGGCGTGTCATCGCATTCAGCGGGCGTGTTCTTGACCCTGCTAAGAGTCCCGCAAAATACATCAACAGTCCAGAAACAGAAATCTTCAAAAAAAGTCGTGTGCTGTACGCGCTCGACAAAGCTCAACGGAGCATTGTGTCGGCACCGCATCGTGAGGCGATCATCTGCGAAGGTCAGATCGATGTTATCCGATGTCACGCCTGCGGCTTCGAGCGCGCTGTCGCTTCGCAGGGAACTGCCTTCACCGAAGAGCACGCCAAGTTGCTCAAGCGCTATGCCGACAGTGTCGTGATGGTTTTTGACCAAGATTCGGCAGGACAAAAGGCGGCTGTCCGAACAGGTGCGATCCTTCTTGCGGCGGGCATTCCCGTTCGGGTGGCTCGGCTTGATCCGGGTGAAGATCCAGACTCCTTTCTCCGTAAGCATCCGCCCGAGGTTTTTCAGAAGGTTCTCGATGACGCTATCGGCCTCATGCCATTTCATGTTGAATATCTTCGGGCGCAGGAAAGTGACCCCGAATCCGAAGGCGCGGTTGGAAGGATCGCGGCGGGCGTGTTGCAGACAGTCGCCGTATGCATGAACGAAGTTCACAAGGCGAGAATGCTCCAGGAAGTTGCCGCGCTTTTGCGGATTCCAGAATCGGCGCTGGAAAAAGAAATGGCAGGGGTAGAGGAAGTGCTACGGCGTCAGGCAGAGACGCAGGAACGCCGCCAAATAGCGCGTACTGAAACGAGACCCTCGCAGAGTCTAAAGCGGGAGAGTTCTACGGTGCGCTCTGCGGATCCCGTGCCGTTCGATGAACCCATGACCTACATTGATCCCGACGAGCATTTTGCGGATATAGAGGTCTCAGGCTCCGGGGCGACTGCGACGGGTCGTCAGGCGAAGCTGCCCGACAAGATCGACGTGTCCATCTGCGAGCTCCTGGTTCACAATTTCTATGATAATCAGGAAGTCACGAAGTTTCTTGTTGCGATGCTACCCACATGGCTCGTTACGGATGGTACGTGCCGCCGCATTGTCGATGCTTATTACAGCGACTTTGAGACGGGAGCCGAAACGGTGCTCGACCTGCAGAATTCCGACAAGGTCGTCGGCGAATTCATTGGAACGATTGCCGTCATGCCGAACCGCGCTGGAAACCACGAAAGCTTTTCAGCATTGGATATTGCGCATGACCTCGTTTTGGCTACTTGGAAACGTTGGGGGACGAGGCGGCGAGCGGAGCTTGCCCCACCACCGGGGGGTGGGGACGACACGCATGAACACGCGAGGAAACGTGCCGATCTGTCGGTCGCCATTAAAAAACTCAATCGCTGGGAGACGGGCGAGAGCGTCATTAAAATGCTACTTGGCGACTCGGATACGTCCACAGCTTCGCTAAGTTCGCAGTCAGAACAAGATGACACGAATGCGAGCAAAGCAACCACGAAAACAGAAAATCCCCCCGACGTTGTCGAGGTTGCTGGATGGACGGGTGGCGATGATTCTGATGGGCCGCCGTTGGATGATCTTGTTCCAGAGTTCGATGAAGAACCTGGACTCGATTAGGGCGCAGGCGGCGGCAGGTTGCCCTTGTGACGGTAAATGATGCGGCCTTTTTCAAGGTCGTAGGGAGACATCTCGATCGTCACTTTATCGCCTGTCGTGATCTTAATGAAGAATTTACGCATCTTCCCAGAGATGTGAGCGAGGATTTCGTGCCCGTTTTCCAATTTGACGCGGTACATCGTCGCGGGCAGTACCTTGACCACCGTTCCGATGACTTCGATTGAGTCGTCCTTAGCCATAGCGTTTCTTGTATTTCCTGTTGTTTTGCAAATGTCCATGAATTCTACATTTTTGAGCGGTTTCGAGCAAGTATAAAATAATGCACCCCTGTAGTTTCCATAGTTTTCAGTGGCAAAAGGAACGGTTTTTGGTTAAACTTCATCTGCATATCAAAGAGCGATTTCTAAACACGATTTGGATTCAGGAAAAATGACAGAAAAGAAGAATTTGTATGCCGTGATCATGGCAGGTGGCCGTGGCGAACGTTTTTGGCCAGTAAGCCGCAACTCCCGTCCTAAGCAGTTCGTATCGCTTTTTGGCGGCAAACCCTTGATTACGATTGCGGTCGACCGTCTTGAAGGGCTGGTGGCGTATGATCACATTTTGGTCGTAACCTCTGCGGATCTTGTCGAGCAGTCTCGCCAAGCGTTGCCGATGTTACCCGAGGCCAATATTCTTGGAGAGCCGTTTGGACGTGATACTGCGGCGGCTTGTGCGATCGGCACGGCGTGGGTCGCGCGGCAGGGTGGGGACTCTGCCACGGTGGTCATTTTAACGGCAGATCACCTGATCGAGGATCGCGTGACCTTTCGGCAGACGCTTGCGGATACCGCAGACTACGTGGCACGAGAGCCCGCGATCGGCGTCATCGGAATCGTGCCTGAGTTTGCTGCCACAGGTTACGGTTACATTGAGTCTGAAGCAGACATTGATCTCGGAACAGCCACGCGGTTTATGCAGGTGAAGCGGTTCGTCGAGAAACCGGATGAAGCGACAGCAAAGCAGTATGTGGCCTCGGGAAAACATTTTTGGAACTCCGGCATGTTCCTGTGGTCTGTCGCGACGTTTAAGAATGCGCTGCGCGAGTTCCGTCCCCAGCTCTTCGAGATGATGGAACGCATGGAGCCGAAATTTGGCGCTCCAGATTTCGAGGAGGTTTTCCTCGCCGAGTACAACACGATCGACAAGATTTCGGTAGATTATGCGATCATGGAGAAAGCGCGGAACATCATTGCGGCACGTGGCGATTTTGGTTGGGACGATGTGGGCACATGGGTATCGGCCTCGGATCATTTCGAAAAGGATGCAGCCAGGAATGCGGTTCACGGGCGGTGTGAGTTTCTCCGTGCTTCCGACAATACCGTTGTGAATGATGAAGCTGGGCACCTCGTGGCGGTCATGGATGTTGAGGGCCTTGTTGTGGTTCACACGCCCGATGCAACGCTTATTTGCAAAAAGGATGCCGCGCAAGGTTTGAAGGAAATGGTCAAGCAAATCGCCCAAAATGGTGGCAAGACTTTTACTTAAGTACAAACGCTATGGATGACTGGGTTGACATACGCAAGGACGAAGCACACGTGGCGCGCGAGCGTGCGAAGGCACGGGCTTTGCGTGAGAGTCCGTGGTGGAAAGAGCAGTTGGCGAAAGGGTTGTGCCATTACTGCGACGGGACATTTCCGTCTCAAGAGCTGACCATGGATCATGTGGTTCCTGTTGCACGCGGTGGACGTTCAACGAATGGTAATGTCGTGCCATGCTGCAAGTCCTGTAATATAAAAAAGAAATGCTTAACTCCAGCGGAGCAGATTTTGCGGGATCTTGAGCAGAGTGGAGCGCTTGGGGAGATTGACAGTGAGGAGTAAAGCTATGCGAGTTGTCGAATGCGATTATCTGGTTGTCGGCAGTGGTATGGCAGGGCTTTCTGCCGCCCGCCATCTTGCCCCCCATGGCAAAGTCCTGATCGTCACCAAGCGGGAAAAGTGGGAATCGAACACCAACTATGCCCAGGGCGGCATCGCCTGCGTGACGCTTGAGGACGACACGTTTGAGATGCATGTGGCGGACACGCTGGACGCGGGTGCGGGGCTTTGCGACGAAGATGTGGTCAGAAGTATTGTTAGCGATGCCCCAGCGCGGATGGACGAGCTGCGTTCCATCGGAATGCACTTCACGGAGCGTGAGGATGCCAACGGCGAGCCGGATCTCGGACGCGAAGGCGGACATTCGATGCGTCGTATTTTGCATGCGGGCGACATCACCGGACAGCATGTTGAAGAAGTGCTTTTGAAGAATGTCGCCAAGAAGAAAAACATCACCATCATGGAGAACGCACAGGCGATCGACCTTGTGACGCGCACGATTGGCGGCACGATCTCGTGCGTTGGATGCTATGTTCTCAATCGGATCACGGGTGAGATTTTCGCCGTACGCGCACCTTACACTATTTTGGCGACCGGTGGTGCGGGAAAAGTTTACCGCTACACGACCAATCCAGACGTCGCGTCGGCCGGTGGCATTGCCATCGCGTGGCGCGCCGGCGCTGAAATCCGCAATATGGAATTCATCCAATTCCATCCGACGTGTCTCTACCATCCTGCGGCGAAGAGCTTTCTCATCAGCGAAGCCGTTCGCGGAGAAGGCGCACAACTTGTAGATGGAAACGCGATGCCTTTCATGTCACGCTACGACAAGCGCGGTGCGCTGGCGCCACGCGACATCGTCGCAAGGGCAATCGACCACGAGATGAAGTCTCGCGGTCTTGACTGTGTGTATCTCGACATCCGGCATAAGGGCCGTGATTTCTTAATGAAGCGCTTCCCTAACATTTACGAGAAATGTCTATCGTTTGGTATCGACATGGCGACCGACCTGATTCCAGTCGTTCCTGCAGCGCATTATTGTTGCGGCGGAGTTAAGACGACGGTCGATGGGTTGACCAACATTTCAGGATTGCTCGCCGTGGGTGAAACGGCCAGCACAGGGTTACACGGTGCGAATCGCTTGGCAAGCAATTCGTTGCTTGAGGCGATCGTTTGCGCGCACAACGCGGCCAAGTGGATTGCCGCACATCCTCGCAAGGCGGATATCTCGGACATTGTCATTCCGGCCTGGGTGTATGGTGATGCCGTGCCAAGCGACGAGCAAGTTGTTGTGGCGCACTGCTGGGATGAAGTTCGTACTTGCATGTGGGATTACGTCGGCATTGTGCGGACGGATAAGCGGCTTGAGCGGGCTCTCAATCGCATCATGAATATTCGCCGAGA
>JBBQIY010000053.1:0-9128 GCA_038325415.1 Kiritimatiellia bacterium | reverse complement strand
TTTTGATTAAGGTGGAGGGCTCGCGGCTGGCAGAGTGGAAACCCTGCCACGCCGCCGCTATTGCGCGCTGAACCTCAGCCGAGGCAATATTGTAATCTCGCGCTTTTTTTCAAGATTACAGTGGAGGGATAAGTCTGTAACCGAGACGGTAGAGTAGCCCCGACAATCCTGTCGGGGACGAACCGAGACAGGATTGTCTCGGCTACCTTCTTATCGGGCCCCGTGCTAAACCGGGGCGCGGCGAGGACGCCGCGTTTAAAAAAGAGTAGCCCCGAATCAAGTCGGGGCGAATGGCGGCTTGCCGGGACGGCTGCGCCCCACCTTGCTTCGCACCCAGAGTTCATGACAGCACTCGCTATTCGCAGGTCAGACGAGTCAGACAAGTCAGACGGGTCAGACAGGTCGGACAAATGCAGTGGCGTAGAATCTCAGCTCGCCACAGTCTCGCTCTCCAGACTAGCGACTAGCCACTAGCAACTAGCGACTAACTCGCAACTCGCTACTCGCAACTAGTGACTAATAAGAGGCTTCTTGTTCAATCCAGCCGCATTCAAGCGTGTGGTGGAGTTCGTTGACGAACCGAAAATCGGGATATTGCTCAATGAACGAAGTCAGCCGTTGCTTCTGAACCGCTGTCAGGTCTTTGTGGGGCAGGGTACAGACTCTGCCATGGTTGTATAAGCCTTCAAGCCGAATCACGCGGCTGATCTGTTCGGCAATGCGATAGCCGTCGAGGTCGGTGTCGCCGAAGTGCTCAACGCTTCCGCCAACTTCGCTAAAACGACGTAGCAACACGCGGACAGATGTGTTGGGATATCCTTCGGTGTAGAGAGAGGCGATACCTTCTCGGACGAGCCTGAGAAAGGGTGCGGCATTTTCGCTGGTAACAAGTTTCAGACGGACGAGCGACTTCACTTCGCGAATCCGTTGTACGGTTTCCCATGGTAGGACAGTAGCCTGCCCGCTTTCAAAAAGTCTCTGGGGATGATCATACTCGATACCGTCGTCGGTGGTGTATGAAAACGGAGCGAAAACGATGACGTGTGACGTATAGGGATTGTCGATGATGCCACAGCTTTCATGCAGTTCAGCAGTGGGGATATCAGGATGATCGTATGCCGTTCGGAGCAACTTTTCGAGTTGTGCAAGGAGCGAGCCCGCACGGAGTGCTTTGCTGTCGTTAAAGATGTCGGAACCTAACTGAGAAAGTGTCGTGCAGTCATAAGTTTTGAGCGTCGTATACGCTTTAAAGACTTTAAGATACTGCGTTGCTTTGTCCTTATCGGTGCCGACAAATTTCCGAATAATTCCATCATCGCGAAGGCTTTCGATAAGCTCTTTCTCACCGTGAAACATGAGCTTCAGCCGCTTGATGGTGTTGATTTCAAGTGCGGTGGCGAGGGCCGCTGTGTCAGGCTTTTCTTCAAAACCGACCGCTTCAACAAGAGGATGCCAATAGGTTGCAGGGCGCATGCTTTCGGGCAGCGTGACAACATATTTCCCGTTTTCAATCAAGCAGCGTCCTGAGAGAATCCAATTGAGAAGCCTGAAGATCGCCGTATCGTTTGACTCTTGCCCCAGGATGATGCGTTTGGGGAGGAGATCGCGCGATCTTGCATGCTGCACGATTCGTTTCAAAAGAGGTACGGCATCCGGTACGCCTAAAAGTTTGATTTTAATTTCTTCGCTCGTCATAATGGGAGATTATTAAAACGGTTGGAGACTTATAGAAACATGGAACTCAGGAAAGCAGGAAGTGGATGGAAGGGTGTAGACTTTGCCACAACATACGCTAAAAAAACATGAAGTTTCATGGTTTAAACTTCACCACGGAGGCACCGAGTTCACAGAGGAGAAGTAAGAAGTGTGAATGATGAAGGAGGAAAAAACTTTGTCGCGAACTTTGTCGGAAATGTAGAAGAGTGTATTGGGTTCAGTTTTATCCGCAGATTACGCAGATTAACGCAGATGTGGAGTGGAAGGAATGTTTTGCTGGAAGCTTTGTCTAAGTTGATGAAGGTCTTACGCGAAGACGAGAAGGCGCGAAGAGAGTAGGCTAGGATGGATCGCGTACGAGGACGAGGACGAGAACGAGGAGTAAGACGAGGAGAGGGATTTGCTAACACCTAGGGCCTAAAACCTAACACCTTCTCACCTCGTTTCTTGTTCGAATGCAATGGGGGCGTCGAGGTTCGTTTCGGGTTCGAGGAGATTCTGTTGCTTGAGCGTGTTATCCCAATGGTAGGGGTAAAGGTGTACGTTGAAGTCTTTGTCCTTCACAACAAGTACCGACGTGGAATGTGGAATTTCTTTTTTCACGCCGTCCTGGTCTGGTGATGCCACGAAGAGTTGTAGTTTGAGATCGGTCGCAAAAGCCAGGATCTGGTCACGACGGCTCGCGTCGATACCATAGAATGCTTCGTCAAAGATGAGGACGGGAAGGCGGATTTTCTCGCGATCATAGAGAAAGTTGGCGATCATGAGGATGAGCAGGTAATTGGGTACGGCCTGCTCGCCGCCGGAACCCATACCCTTGACTTTGCGGTCGATGATCTGGCCTTCGGAAGTTGTGGTGATGATCTTGAGTTCATATCGGAACCAGTTCCGGTAGTCCAAGAGCTGTGGAACTTCGCCAACCTCGGTTGCGATGATTTCGTCGAAATGGTTGTCGAAGAATGCCTTCAACTCCGCTTCTGTTTCGCTGGGGTCGAGTGAGCGATAGCGACGAACGGTTTCAATAATGGCGTTGTACCCATCGGCAGGGGAAATAGAGAAAGAGTATCGATTGTTCCCGAACATCCGGTCTTTCAATAGCGATGCGATTTTGTGGGTCATGCTCTGGAGTTGCATCACATTCCTGAGGAGTGCCCCCATGAGCTCATCCATGATGATCTGCTTGAAGAGTCGGCGTGTGTCTTCTGTGATGATCGATTCCTGGTCAGCAAGCTGCTTGGTCGTTTCGGTGATGACATCATCAATGTCCGCACCGCGCCGGTCAGTAAGCTTGTTGAGCGCAGGGTCGTAGACAAAAGCGAAGGATTGGTTTTCATTCTGCGAAAGGGCGTTCCGAATATCAGCCTCAATTCCAGCAGCGGCAACGCGCGAATTCTCACCCAATTGATTAAGTCTGTCACGACTCTGGAAATTCTCGCCGCACCGGGTGCGCACAAAAGCGTCAATCGAGTCGTCGGGTCTGACGAGCCCCAACAAGCGGCCTTCCGCTTCATTACGTTCATCCAGCACATGAGACATCTGGCTATTCCACTCGATAATTTTCGCCGTGGTGTCTTTGATCTTGCGTTCCAAAATGCTGATTTCGCCAGTACACGCGTCGTATTCTTTTCGCGTGGCTTTCAGTTTGCGCTCGGCATCCTTGATGCGGAGTTCGAGTCCGTCGAGACCCTCTTTGGAAAGCTTGAGGACGATGTCTTCAAGCCGTTCTCCTGCGCGAATCTCATCTTCTTCGCATCGGTTGAGATCATCAAGCGTGTAAGCACATTCGCTTTGACACTGAATCTGAACCTGCCGGGCATTACTGATGTCGTTGCTGAGACGATGGAGTGCGCTTGGGGCTGCTTGGAGCAGCGCTTTTAATGCGGCGATAACCTGTTGCTGGGTCTTGAGGTTGACAAGCTCCTGTTCGCACGATTTGCGTTCGCGTGTCAGCGCATCGCGCTCGCTTTCAAGCAAACGGATCTCGCGTTGCAATTGCTCACGGCGGGCCTCAAGACCAATCAGACGCGGCGTCTGCAACGCGACAGGTGTTTCGCGATTTCTGAAATGGATGATGTTCTGTTCGAGAAACTTTTCGGCATGCGGCCCGGCTTTCGTCGCCAGTTGCTGGCGTAGCACGAGGATCGCGTCCGGGTTTGATTGGGATAGATCGAAAAAGCGGCCTATCCAATCACAATGCGTGTCATCGTCTTCATCGGGAACAGCGAGACTGTGGGCGGGAAAGTTTTTGAAAAGAATCTTCCGGAGCGCGTCTGAATCCTCTTTCCGCACAAGCCAGGTCGCGAGAATATCATCGCCGATCAATTGCTCCAGCATGGCAACTTCGCGAGACCGTAGACCCGAGGCGGGGAGGAGTCCTTCGTAGAGAGGATGGGCATCGATCACGGCCTCACGGATGGCTCGTCGGGCTTCGGTGAAGCAGGGGACGGCGGGCTCGGCTTCTTCTTGGCGGCGTTTGGCGTCGATAACGGATTGCTTCGCTGCGATTTCTGCAATCAGCGAAGCGCAACGTGTTTCAGCGGACTCCATGGCGCGGGAGATTTTGTGGGATTCGAGATCGGCTTGCTCAGAGAGATCAGAGACTGGCATGTCAGCAACAGCCATTTCGGGTGTGTCGGCGCGACTGGCCTCATCAAGAAATGCAGAAAGCGAGCTGGTAGGGAAGGGGAGCGAGCGACCGAGACGCTGGAGATCCGCTGTGTAGCTCTTCATCTGCTTGACTAGAGTGGATGTGTGTTTTTCGAGTTCCGAATCGGCATCCGACTTGGCGCGACTGACCTGAATCAGCTTGGTCTTCGCGCGGTTATGGTCGGTCTTTGCCTTATCGTGAGCGAGTCGGGCGTCCTTCTCACGTGAGACGAGGCCCTGGGAATCTTTCTGCTGCAACTCCGTCAGACGCAATATGTCACGCTCAATTTGGTTGCTTAAATTCTCGTGCGTGAAAGTCCGATCAATAAGCCATTCCTTATCTCGTTCGCAGACTTCTGTGCCGGTGCTAATGCTGTTTCGGAATTCTGTCGCTAAAAGGCTTCGTTCTTGCCACCGTGCGCAGACGGAGTTGATCCGGTGAAACAGAACTTGATCTCGTTTGGCTGCGATGGCCTGAATGAATTGCCGCTTCTCTTTAAGCGCTTCGAGATTCTGCTTACTTTCTTCGAGCGACTTGAGGTTCCGGATCAACGCTTCGAAAACGTCTTTCTGCGGTTCCTGTAGGAGATTCCTGAAAAGCTTGTCGTAATCGCCTGCTTTTGCCGCTATTTCGCGATAGGCTTTGCCGGTAGCGATCAGTTGGCAGACGTCGTTATACGTCGCCTTGCTGTCGAAGAAACGTGTCGCGATATCATCTGTATAAGCGCCAATTTTTCCATAGAATCCGTGGCCGCCGAGCGCATCTTTGAGTTCGTGCCGGGTTGCAGGGCGTTGACGTCCATCTTCTTCGTGGATAAGGGGCATGGCATCGACAGAACCGTCCATCACGACGCCCCAGCTTTCGTAGGCTTCGTCCATGCTCCGTGCGCTGACGCCGACAGCGATGCTGACCGGACCCCGATTGCGTGTTTCGATCTCCAGCGCCGCGTAGGCAATGCCGCCGTCGGAATTCATCGGGCCGTTCATTTCGATGTTGTACCGCATGATGACACCCTGGACATTTCGTCCTCCCGATGTCTTCGAGCCGACAACCCGTGCGGCTGAGTTGAACTCCATCGAGCGTCCACCGGTCAATACAAAATGGATGGCGTCCAAGACGGTTGTCTTGCCCGATCCATTGTCCCCGAGGAGGAAGAGATGACCACCGGACTTGATTTCCAGCGTCGTAGTGCCGATGTTGTGGAAGTTGACGAGCCGTAGTTTGGTGATTTTAAAGAAATCGCTCATTTGACCTCCTCGTCGTCGGATGTTGCTTCGGACTCTGGCGAAGGATCTGCATCAACTGGGCGTGCCACAGCGGTGGCGTTGTAATGCCATAAGGCAGGGAGACATTCATAGATGGTTTCTTCCTGCGAAATGGATTCGTCGTCTGGCGGCTTGATCTTGAGCAGGAATCGATACCGCTCGAGTTGCGGCATGATCTGGCGCAGAATGCGGCGTACATCCTCATCGCCATACTTTTCGACAGATTCGGGGAACGTTTCTTGAAAGCGACGACGTTCAAAGTCGAGCAAGTCGCCGAAAAGGAAGCGTAGATTGTCGGGGTCATCAATGCCGATTGCGGCCTCTTCCAGCTTGGTTTCAAAGAACTCCAGCACGAGCATGAAGGCGATGCATTCATCACGTTTTGTAAAGTTGAAGAGGTCGCGATTGGATGGTGTAATTTTTTCGTTGTACCACACCGGCTTGAAAACACGTGCGCATTTCGCATCGACAGTCAGTTGCCAGCCGAAATGCGTGTCGAAAAAGGCATTGAATTCTTTTGTGTAGCGCCTGAGGAACATGAAGAGATCCTCGTTGTCCGTCTTGTAAAAATACGGCGCTTCGAGAAGGACGTTTAAAACGGCTTGTACCTTGCCTGCCGACGATGGCGATTGTAAGAGCTCTTCCAATGTTGTCACAGCGGTTCAGCCTTTCTGAGTGAGATGTCTGAAAAAGTGAGGATCGATTCAGTCGTGGAGACGGCGGCAGACGCATCCGTGATTTCGGCGGCGACGCCGATTTTTGAGAGACGCTTGCCATTGCCAAGAATTCCACTGCGGGCTGTCTCCATAATTCGTGCGAAGTCGTTAAATTCAGCGTAACTTCCTGAAGAGAGGAGCTTGCTAAAATTGTCGTCCGGCATGATGCCGTGATCGGTCATCCAGCTCGAAAGGATGTCGAGTCGGCGCTCCTCCATTGACTGTACCGGCTTGTCATCGGAAACGACACGCGGATTCATCCAAATGTGCTTTTCACTACGGACGCGGTGCTTGCTCCAGACGGGTTGGGGTGGCGTTGCCTTCAAGATCTCCGTCCACTCGTGCATATCGCCCAACATATGCCCTTGCTGAATGACGTTGCGTAGCCAGTTGTGCGGGACTGCGCTCGGTGCGAATTCGGAAAGATCGAGAACACGATTCTTGACATCCTCAAGTCGATGGCTACGGCGTTCTAGTTCGCGCAGATGGGCATGGAGTTTCTGCCACACCAGCATGGCCGATTTGTTGACACGCGAGGTGAGCTGCTCCAGAAGTCCGTCCTGGCCGTAGAACTCAGCCAGTCTTGTCAGCGTTTCCGAAGCGTTCAGGATTCGCGTGCGCATGATGGACTGTGTAGCGAGCGATTCTTCTGCCATGATTTTCCCGCAGAGTTCCCATCGGGAGGAAAGCCGTTGGAGACGAAGCTTTTCGATTTCGGGACAGATTTCGTTTTTGAGCGAATAAATGCGACGAATGAACTTTTCTAAAAAGCCAGTGAGTTCCCGGATAAGCTGATGCGCCTTCGGGATATCATACGTGCCGCTGGCGAACGAGATGAGACGAATGTTAAATTCTCCCAAGGACTTCGCAACACCATCGGTCATGGAGGCCATCTTGGCTAGGCGATGGAAAACAGCACGCGCATCTTCGTACTCTACGGTTCCGGCTGAAACCTTATTGAGCATGCGAGTGGTTTCACGCAAGCTTGACACCATATCGCCGAGCAGGTCGCGCGTGTCGCTGTCTTCGGGTTGGAGGTCGTCTTGGCGTCGCGATTCCAGCCAGAGGAGGAAGGAGACCGCTTCGTCGGATATCTTATAGCGGAATTTTCGACGGCGCGTGTCTTTGTAGCCGCGAAGCCGTTCTTTTTCAATTCGCTGAGAGACGAGATCCCAGTCGAGGAGTTGCCGCAAATCTTGATTGAACAGCGTAGGTGCATCCCCACGCGAGCCCGTGCCAATTAGTAAAGAAGCTAAAACATCGTCGTGTAGCGGCTCCAGCTCATGATCGTCTCTAAACCTAAGGAGGATCAGTAGAATTTCTAGATACCCCATCACCCGCTCGGAAGTCAGCATCCAGCCAATGGAGCGGTTTCTATTTTGGAGAAGATCGGTTGCGCTATCTGTTTCTTGCATACTTCTGGTAGTCTACCATAAGCTGGAGTGTTTAGAGAGTGAATGGCTCGAGGCAACGAGTAAGGATGCCCTGCACGGTAGCAATCAGAACGCCGTAGTTCACAATGGGGACACTGGCTGCGCCAGCTTGCTGGAGGCGGTACTGCATTTCACGCTGGTTTAAGATACATCCGCCACAGTGAACAACCAGCGCGTAGTCGGAGAGATTACTCGGATACTTCATCCCAGCCGTGTGTTCAAAGGTGAGCTGTTTCCCCGTATACTTCCGCAACCAATTTGGAATTTTTACCGTCCCGATATCATCGGTCTGGCGATGGTGCGTGCATCCTTCTGCGATGAGAATGCGATCGCCATCTTTTAGCGAATCAATGGCTTGTGCGCCGTTGACCAGCGTCGTGAGATCGCCTTTGTAACGAGCAAAGAGAATTGAAAACGAAGTGAGCGGAATATCCTGCGGCGTTTCGGCAGCAACCTGGGCGAAGGCTTGTGAGTCGGTGATGACGAGTCGCGGCTTCTTGCCGAGCTGTGCCAGCGTTTCGCGGAATTCAGTTTCCTTTGTCACAATAGCGATAGCGCCCGCTTCGAGGATATCGCGTATCGTTTGTTGCTGGGGCAGAATGATGCGTCCCTTCGGTGCTGCTGAATCAATGGGTGTGACGAGGACAACAAAATCCCCAGAACTTAGAAGATCGCCGACGAGCCGGATCGAATCTGTCTCATCCGGAATTGCTTTTGCCAGCGCTAACTTTAGCGTTTCGATGCCGTCACCTGTCACGGAGGAGACCTGGAAAACGGGGGCGAGCGCTTGTTCGGCGATTTGCTTGAGGGCTTCCTCGGTTAAAGGGGATAAGTCAGTTTTATTGAAGACAACGAAAATCTGAATTTTCTTCTCTCTCGCGAGTTTCAGCAGAGACTGTTCGACGGTGCCGAAGCCCGTGGCAGTGTCCGTGACGAGAATGGCGATGTCTGTTTTCTCGAGGATCTCGTATGCGCGCTGAACACGCATCTTACCCAGTGTGCCTTCGTCATCGAGGCCTGGTGTGTCCGTAATGTAGACGGGGCCGAGGGGGAGCAGCTCCATCGCCTTGCCGACGGGATCCGTTGTGGTTCCCATGACCTCCGAAACAATGGAAACTTCCTGCTCGGTCATGGCGTTGATCAGGCTTGATTTTCCGACATTTCGGCGACCAAAAATCGAAATGTGGATGCGTTCGCCTTTAGGGGTTTCGTTGAGTGTGCTCATATGAATGATCAGCGTATTCCAGAGAGTTTAAGAAAGCCACCAATTACTCCTTCAATTAAGCCACTGAATACGTCTAAGTTTAGAAGAAGGATCAGAATGATGAACCCGAACCGTTCGAGGCGCATG
>JBBQIY010000052.1:0-9280 GCA_038325415.1 Kiritimatiellia bacterium | reverse complement strand
CACGGCCTCTCCGAGGGACATCAATTTCTCGTCGCGGCACATCGCGAGGAATCGGGGGAATGTTCCATAAGCACGCGGGTGCGGATGCTCATCGGAGAGCACGCCCACGGGCGACCGCAGCGAGGCATCGGAGCCGACCATGACCCAAGGCAACGAGTAGATGCGGCGCATGTTGTCTTCCGACATTCCGAAGAAAAATCCGCCTGTGCGCAGTTCGTCTGCCTGCACGATTCGTAGCACGGCTTCAGCGGGCAGACACTGCCACGCGGTGGCAATTGAGGCGATGTCGCGTCCGCAGAGTTGCGCGTTGGCCTTGCACCAGGTTCCGCCGATCATGACGGTGCGCCAGTATTCCGGAGCGCGTTCGCTCATCATATCATCGACAATTCGGCTTCTTGTGGCAGAGTCTCTCAGGCGGCTCATGATCTCGTCGCGCGTTCCGCGTTCGGCCCATTCGGGGAGAATGATGTCGAGATCAGTACCGGCGGCGGTGTAGGGATAGCGGTCGGCATGCACGCGAAGGCCACTGGCTCGAGCCGTCTCGATGCGTTCAATCGCGGTTTCGAGCAAATGCCAGTTGGCGGGGCCTGAAGTTTTAAGATGTGAGATCTGGAGCGCGACGCCAGACACGCGGGCCGTTTCAATGGCTTCGTCGATGGCCTCGATTAGGCCGGTTCCCTCGCTACGGAGGTGCGTGGCATAGTGTCCACCGTGCCGCGCGCATTCGCGCGCCAGCGCATGGATTTCCTCCGGGCGCGCATGGCAGCCGGGTTGATAGAGCAAGCCCGTTGTGAACCCTACCGAACCGTTGTCGAGTTCCTCAGCGAGGAGGCGAACCATCTGCCCCGTTTCCTCTGCGGTGGCGGGACGTGCGTCGAGACCCATAACCGCCATACGGAGATTGCGGTGACCCGTCATGCAAACGATGTTCATCAGCGGGTCACGTGCGGCAAGCGCCTCTCGGTATTCATCCATCGTATGCCATTGACGTGAATACGTGTGCGAAGCCCAATCTGAGGGAAGAACAGCACCGCCGACAAGGGGCGAAGCAGAGGCGCCGCATTGGCCGACGATTTCTGTTGTTACGCCTTGATGAATCTTGCTAGGAGCTGCGGGCTGCAGCAGGATGTAAGTGTCCGAATGCGAATGGACATCGATGAAGCCGGGCGCAACGCAGAGGCCTGTGCAGTCCAGAATTCGGGTCGCTGTTGCGTTGCCGAGTTGGCCGACGGTTTTAATTTTGTTCCCGCAGATGCCGACATCGGCACGGCACGGTTCAGCGCCGGAACCATCGGCGACGATCCCGTTTGTTAGCAAAACATCGAAATCGTTTTTCGTTTCCATTAGGTCGCTCCTGTGTCAGAAGTCTCTTCTGGCGTCTCGGTAGTATCGGCCACGGGTGGCACATCGACCGGATCAGGCGGCTCGAGCAGTAGTTTGATTTGCTGCTGAACGCCTGGGATTTCATCCAGTTGCAAGTTGGGGTCGGTGATGAGCATCACCTCGCCTGACTTCTTGTGTTCGTAGACGCGGACGATTGTGCCATCGGGTGAGTGCCGGACGCTCCGTTCGATGAAGATTTTTTTGCGTTCAAGCATAACCGCGAGGATGAAGATCACCGCCGTGTTTTCGCCGCGGTCTTCGTCCTCGATCAGTTTGCGCAGGAGTGATTCGGCGGTCTCGCGTGGAAGCGGCTCTGGCGCTGGTGGCTCTGGGGCAGCGTATTGACTGTGCCACAGGCTGATCCAATCGGTATCCTTGAGATCGTTCCAGCACACAGGACAAATATCGAGGCGAACGAACTCGGGAGGCTTCGTTTGTTTGGGGTCGTTTGCCTGCGCGGCGATTCGTTCAGCCAGAAGCTCCTGCACGATGGGCGCGGCGAATTCGGCAACAACGGAACTGCAACGCTCTCCGTCAATAAACTCTCGGGAGCATTTGTGGCACGTATGGGATCGTGAACGCAGGTTCCATTCAGTCATGTTTAGTCTTCGATGCCGAGGCAGTGTGGCATGCTGCCGCAGCAAGAGAGTTGCGAAAGTTCGAGAAGCGCGGCATCGATGTTTGCGCGTTTCGCCTTGTGGGTGAGGAACACCACGGTGGCGAGTCCAGGTTCCTCTTCTGGCATGCTCTTCTGTAGGGCGGCGGAAATGCTGACCTTGTGTTTCGCGAAGACGCCGGTGGCGGCGGCAAGCGAACCAGCGTTATCGGCGAGTGCAATGCGGACGTAGAAACGGGAGATAATCTCGCCCTTGTTCTTGATACGCACAGCACTCGTTGTTCTTGGAATCGCGACGCGGCAAGTGGCACCGCCTGCGACGCCGCGAGCGATATCGGCAATGTCGCCGATGACGGTGCTGGCCGTAGGCATGCGGCCTGCGCCGCGTCCGTAATAGAGTGTTTTGTCGGCAAGATCGCTTTTGACCATTGCGGCGTTAAAGACGCCCGATACAGAGCCTAGCATGCCATCCTTCGGGACGAGCGTTGGCGCGACGCGAATCTCTACACCGTCCTCGGCATTCTTGATGATGGCGAGCAACTTGATCCGGTAGCCGAGTTCGGCGGCAAAGCGGATATCTTCCGCCTCGACGAGATTGCGGATGCCTTCGACGGGGAGGTTGTGGACGTCGGGGGAGATGCCATAAGCGATGGCGGCGAGGATGGATGCCTTATGCAGCGTGTCGAATCCATCGACATCGAGGGTCGGATCGGTTTCCGCAAAGCCGAGCTTTTGGGCGTTTGCGAGGACCTCGTCAAAGGGCAGGCCTTCCTTCTCCATCGTGGTGAGGATGTAGTTGCACGTGCCGTTTAGGATGCCGTAGATTGACTCGATGCGGTTACCGGCAAGACCATCGCGCAAGGCGCGAATGATTGGGATACCGCCGCCGACGGAGGCGCCGAAGAAAATGTCGACGCCCTTCTCGGCTGCCAGTGCAAAGATTTCAGCCCCATGTTCGGCGAGGAGCTTTTTGTTGGCCGTCACGACAGGCTTCCCTGCATTCAGCGCGGCGCAGACGAACTTCTTGGCAATGCCGCATCCACCGATGAGCTCGACGATGACATGGATGCTGGGATCGTTGATGACCGACATTGCGTCTGTGGTGAGCATGCCTTCGGGAATCTGCACGCCGCGGTCTGTTGTGATGTCAAGATCGGCGACCTTGCGTAGCACGATGTCGATCCCCGTGCGTTCAGCCAACGGGGCGCGATTATTCATCAGGCCTGCGGCAACGCCAGCGCCTACGGTTCCGAATCCTAGTATTCCAACTCCGATTTGGGTCATGATCTGCTCTTCTGTCTTGGGTTATTAATGAATGAAAATTTTGTCTGGCTGCTGGATTTTACCGTATGAGAACGGCTGTTCCTACAGCTTCAAGAAAGAGGCCAGCCGTTGCGCCTTCTCGGAAACGACATCAATCGCCCCCGGGTTCTCGCCGCGACCTTCGATTTCGCGTGGGAGTTTGCGGCCCTTGATGATCTCGCGTCCTGTTTTCCCCTTCCGCTCGTTTCCAGGCTTCTTCGGGGCTAACTTCACCTTCTGTCTGCCGGAGATCGTTCGGATCGAGGTGTTGTCGCCCGTTGTACCCGTGGTTCGGCCAGACGAGCGAGGTTTCGGCTTGATCAAGCGGTTGAGTCTTGTGATCAGCTTGTCGAAGCCCGTGCCGTCGATGGTTGAGGTTTCGATGGGGCGGAGTCCTGTCTCCTTCTTGAATTCTTTGAGGAGCTCCTTGGCACCCGGTAGATCCATCTTGGTGGCCACTACGACGCTCTCGCGTTCCAGTAGGGCAGGGTCGCGCATTTCAAGCTCGTGGCGTAGCGTCGCGTAATCATCGGCAGGTTTTCTGCCGTCCTCGGCGGCCATGTCGATTATGTAGACCAGCACTTTTGAACGTTCAATGTGGCGTAGGAAGTCGAATCCGAGTCCGACGCCGAGATGCGCGTCTTCGATAATGCCTGGGATGTCGGCGACGCGGAAGCTCGTGAACTTCTCGGGGAAGACAACGGTTCCGATAATGGGATTGAGCGTGGTGAAGTGATAGGCCGCCACCTTGGGTCGCGCGCTGGATATTTTAGCGAGAAGCGAGGATTTTCCGGCACTTGGGAAGCCGACGAGGCCGGCATCGGCCATGATCCGAAGATCGAGTCGAATGGGTAATTCGTCACCGTCGAGCCCGGGGGTGTATTCGGTCGGGGCCCGATGGTCTGGTCGTTTGAAGTGGATGTTTCCTAGGCCGCCCGTGCCGCCCGTCGCCACCTTCAACATCTCTCCGTGTGCCATGACTTCGCCGATGTGTTCATCGGTATCTTCGTTTTTGACAACCGTACCAAGCGGAACGGGAACGACGATATCCCTTCCGTTTTTGCCATGCATGCCGCGTCCAGCACCGGCACCGCCGTTCTCGGCGAAGCGATGGGATTCGAAAAAGACAGAGACGAGGGAATCCACATCTTCGTCCCCGATGAGGATGACGTGACCGCCGCGGCCGCCGTCACCGCCATCCGGCCCCCCTTTGGGCACAAATTTTTCGCGGCGGAAACTGGCAGAGCCGTTTCCTCCCTTCCCTGCGCGGGCGTACATCAAAGCGGTGTCGACAAATTGGCGTGATTTCATGGGTCAGAAGGGTATCAAACGGATAGCGAAAAGTCCAATACCGAGTTTCTCAGCGTACTTTTAAGATCAATTTGCAGATTTTGACTTTTTTTGAGTTGCATTTGGACGCGGAATCATTTACTCTGATTCCATTGGTTTATAACTAAATAAAACAGAGTCGAGGAATTCCTTACATGGGCAAGCTACTTAAAGTACTCACAGTTTTCATTCTACTCCTCAGCATCCTTGCTTTCGTCATGGGGCTGTCTAACTTCGCAAAGCGCGAAGTGTTGATTGGGCGCACACACGTTCTGGAAGAGAAAATCATCCAGCTCAGTTTAACGTTGGAGGAAAAGGAGCCGACGTTCGATGGCGTTCCCAGCCATCCCGAGCGCGATATCGATGAGGTCACGGCTCGCCCATTGGACATGCCGAATAAAACTGATTTCTGGGGAGACTACAGTGACGCCCTTGAAGTTCTAAGCACGCCAACACTGAATCTCAACACCGATGCCTCACGGATGCAGTTACGCACCTATTACCTACTGGACGCGGAAGGCAAGATCGTCAGAGATTTCCAGAAGCGTCCCAAGACAACGGGTGCTAACACGATGGATGAACTTCTTGGCAAAGTGCTCGAAAGAGCCTCCGCTCAGTTGAAACGGCTCAACAGCACTCGCACCCAGTTGACCAAGGTGCGCCAAGAGCTTGAATCCGTTATCGAGTTGCTGAACACCGAGAAGAAGGATCGCCGCCTCAACCTCGGCACCATCGCACAACTTCAGACAAAGATAAGCGAACTCGAAACGGAAATTGAGCGTCAGAAGAGCGAGATGGCTCGTCTCGAGCGAGAGAAGAGCGAACTCAACGACACGATCAACGAACTCCGCGCCACCGTTGCCAAGAAGGATGAAGAGATCGTCGCCTACGATAACCGAGTTAAGCGCCTTGAAGAGCAGATTAAAATCTTGTCGATTCAGAACACCACCCCGGGCGGGCAAAATCCTTTAGAACAGAAGCGCGAGATTCAATTGACTGCTGGCGTTAAGGGATCCGTGGCTCACATCGACCCTGAATGGGCATACGTCTTGGTGAAGCTTACGCCTGAAGCGGCTGCCGAAATCACCGCTGGCGGTACCTTCTCGCCGGTTGAAATGATGGTTCACCGCAAAACCCCCGCAGGCGAGGTTATCGTGACGCGCCTTCGCATCACCAACCCGCCTAACAAAGATAACATCGTTATCGCGGATAACATGTACGGATGGGAGCAGGTGCCAATTGAAGCCGGAGATATCGTCATCTATTAAAAACAAGACGGGTGCTGCGCTGCTTCTTGCAATGACGGTGCTGGTTCTTCTGACCTGCGCTGGGTGCAAGGCTATGGCGAATCCAGACGGGACTGATCTTCCGTGGGCAGAGAGGCCGAATTGGGAGTTTTCCCCTAATGTTCCGCAGTCGATGCTCCAGCACTAGCAAGGAATACCGACCATGATTCAGATTCTTATTTTTCTCGGAGCGCCAGGTGCTGGCAAAGGCACAGCCGCAGCAAGAATAGCGCAGAAAACTTCAGCGCTTCACATTTCGACGGGTGCGATGTTGCGAGCGGCTCTGAAGAACGGAACCCCCGCTGGGCTTGCAGCCAAGGCCTATATGGATAGAGGCGCACTGGTTCCTGACCAGGTGTTGGTCGACATGATTGGTGAGCTTTTAGCCTCCGCTCCAACCGATTCTGTTTTTCTCTTCGACGGCTTTCCTCGAAACGAGATTCAGGCACAGCAGTTGGACAGCCTTGCCACGAAATACCATGCTAACGTCAAGGCTGCGATCTGCCTCGATGTACCCGAGAGCATTCTCCTCAAACGCCTCAGCGGCCGCCGCGTGTGCCCAGCCTGCGGAATGGGATTTCATGTGGAGTCGCTTCCCCCGAAGCAGGAAGGGATTTGCGATGCTTGTAAGGCCAAACTTGTGATCCGTGCTGATGACACGCCAGAAACGATCAAGCACAGGCTAGAAGTATACGAGGAGCAAACGGCTCCGCTCATCGCTTGGTATAAAAAGGCCGGTAAAATCAGCCATATCGATGGTTCCGGCGATGCCGATGTAACCGTCGGTAAAGTGATTGCCGTCATGAACGGGTAAAGGAGTTGAACATGTTCGGTCACGGTTCCCGCGACATCGAGACGAGCGTGAATCGCCTCTACAAGGCATTCAAATCGACAGCGGAACGCTATCGCTACACGTTTCAACGACCCGTCATCACGGTTGGCGGGAATCCGAATGTCATTTTCCTGGGCAATCACTCCTCTGGGAAATCCACCGTCATCAACAATCTGCTCGGGGATCCTCCTGTGCAGGACACAGGTGTTGCACCGACAGACGACCGCTTTACGGTAATCCGCTACGGTGAGACCGAGCAGGACTATTATGGCCCAGCCGCAGTGGGTCAGCTTCCCGTTGAGTTTGCATCGATCACCTCCATGGGCCCTGCATTTCTTCAGCATCTTCAGGTGAAGTTCAGGAACAGACCTTACCTGCAAAACGTCAATTTAATTGATAGTCCTGGCATGATCGACACGGCTGAAGGCACCTCGAAGCGCGATTATAACTTTACCGCTGCGGTGAGAAATTTCGCCGAACTCTCGGATCTAGTCTTCTTCATGTTCGACCCTGACAAGCCTGGCACCACGGCGGAGACCGTGTCCGTGCTGAGCAAATGTATGTTCGGGATCGAATTCAAGTTGCGCGTCCTGCTGAACAAGTCCGACACGTTCGATAGCATGTACGACTTCGCACGGGCCTACGGCACGCTTTGCTGGAATCTGGCGCGCGTATTGCGCATGAAGGACCTCCCAACGATCTACACGACCTATACGCCGCGTCCCGAAACGCGTGTGAGTGCTAAGCTGGATCTCAATTGGTTTGATAAGCATCGTGCCGAGGTTCTTGAGTTGCTCCGGAATGTGTCGCAACGCCGGTTCGATAGCATTTTGGCGAACGTACATTCTGATTTTACACGCCTTTCCATTCAGTCGCGTGTACTCTCCTCCGTTGCATGGAAGCTGTTTTCGCGACGGGTTCGGCAGTTTACGGCTTTTGTTGTGGTGACTGGTGCTGTGGGGATCCTCGCGTGGTTCATTGCAACACGCTTGCTCGTGCCTGGATTTAGTGAGGCGGCTGCTCTTTCCTGGCGCAGGCTGGTCGCCTATCTGATTACGTTTGTGGCGACGGGCATCGCTGGACTCTCCATGGCAATTTTCGCACATATCGGCTTCAGACGTTTCCGTGCTTCGCTTGTCTGCAGAATCGATCGCGTCTTCGAAGAGGAGTATGCCGAATCGCTTGCGATTGGTGCGCGTGAAGACTTGCGCCAGTACTGGGACTCAATTCGAAAAGACGTGGCTTCGATCGTGAATTCCCACACAAGGCTTCCACTGCTGAGCTGGGGTGCTCGTCGACGTCTTGAGGAGGCACTTCTGAGCGTCGTACCGGGACTGACCTCACGAACCCGCAAGTCGGTGCAGAAGGGGAACTAAAATCGTGCTTGTCGCCATTGATCGTTCCACGGCAACCGGTAGTGCCGCTTTGTTTTCAAAAAAAAACGAGTTTTTGGCCTCCGTATCCGAAACGGGCGGTGGCCATGGCGATGCATTTTGCCTCATTGAAGCCCTGCTGGCGAAGTCTCGAGTGCCCGTTTCCGAGTTCACCCGCTTTGCGGTAGGAATTGGCCCTGGGTCATTTTCTGGTATCCGCTCGGCGATTGCCGTGCTATCCGGGCTTGCGCTTCCGCTTGGGGAACATGTTGAGGGCGTCAGCAGTGCCGCCGCTGCCAACGCGGCTTTCCGGGCGAGCCATCCAGAATTTGATTCTGTGGCAGTCGTAGGCGATGCACGTCGTGGACATTTATGGCTTTCTGTGTTTGAGCATGACACGAACATCCGCAATAGCCTCGACGACTTTCAGGTGATTGATCGTGCGGCTGTGGCAGAGTCTATACCCTGCCATGCCGCCGTGATTACTCCAGATATGGATCGACTGGGTTCGCTACTTTTATCTGTGTTCAAAAAAGAGCGTGTCTTCGCAGTCCTGCCAACAGCCGAAGCCGTGGGCCGCCTCGCCATCCTCGGCTCCTCCGCAATGGCCCTGCCGATCTACCTTCATCCCGCCGTCATGCCGGAGTTTGATTCAACTTCGTTGAATCGCACAGAAGTCAGAAGTCAGAATCCAGAATCCAGAAGTTGAGAGGCAATGCTTAATGACGATTTTCTCAATAGAATTTGCGTGTCTCCGTTGTGAGGACACACGAGAGGGAAGCAGAATCGCGTGTAAAGTGTAGGAGTAAGTGCTAGGGTAGACACCCTGTCTCCACACTTAAACCCATTCTTAAACGCCGTCCTTAGAGGTATACTTACTCCACGTGCTTACTCGCTCTTCCTCGTCCTCGTTCTCGGTTCATTCCACAAAATTACCCACTCGTTTTTTCGCGGCCGCGCCGCGCGGCAGGCTGTATTCTGTGTGATTGCAACTCTTTGCAATCACACCCGTCATGCTGGGTGGGATTCAACTTAGTTGAATCCCACCAAGAATACAGAAGTCAGGAGTCAGAATACAGCATTGATTCTCAACATGTTATGCACAGTTTTGCCATTCTTTTGTGGTGTTGCAAGAACAGGGACATGAATTATTTTGTCA
>JBBQIY010000051.1:0-9296 GCA_038325415.1 Kiritimatiellia bacterium | reverse complement strand
TCTACGGCGGTGACTGGGCGTATCCCCCGTATGAATTTCTCGACGATAAGGGCCGACCCAGTGGGTTTAATATTGATCTGGCCCGCGCCATCGCCGTAGAAATGGGTGTAGAGATCTCCTTCCATCTCGAGGCGAGGAGCGAGATCCGCCAGAAAATGGATGTCGGTGAAATCGACATGGCCAGCATGACTTATAGTCCGGACAGGGCCTCACAGTTTCAGTACGCATTACCCCATGCGGTTTTATACAGGACAGTCTTTTCCCGAATGGACTCGCCGCCGTATAAGACACTGGAGGATCTGAAAAACCGCCGGGTTGCCGTGCAAGGCGGTGACATCTTGCATGAATTTGCGCTTGCACAGGGTCTTGAAAAGACACTGACTGTCACTGCGTTCACGGAAGAGGCGCTGTCACTGCTGGCGAGAGGGAAAGTCGATTTTGCGCTTGGCAATCACACCCCGGGACTCTACTGGATACACGAAAACGGCTGGAAAAACCTTCGCGCTGTGGATTCCATAGGATCCGCGCAGGAATACTGCTTTGTTGTGCAGAATGACAACAAAGCACTGCTCGATTTATTCAACGAAGGATTACAACGTCTTAAAGCAACCGGCGAATACCGACAGATCTACAACAAATGGATGAAAGTGCTGGATCCAGAGTTGTCCCGGAAGATGGTCCTCAAATGGCTTCTGATTGCTCTAGCCATTGCGACCCTGCTGGTGGCTTTTGTCACAACGATCATTCTCGTCTTGAAGCGACAGGTAAACAAGCGGACGGCTCAACTGCAGAAATCAAACCTGGCTCTCAAAGAGTCTCACTTTGCCGCACTGAACATGATGGAGGATGCGGTAGCGGCGAAAGATCAGATGGAACACCTGCAAGTCGGGTTGAAAGAAAGCGAGCTGAAATATCGGACGTTGGCTGATTCGGGGCAGGCTCTAATTTGGACTTCCGGTGTGGATAAACTCTGCAATTATTTTAATCAGACTTGGCTGGATTTTACGGGTCGCTCGCTGGAACAGGAGCTGGGAGACGGATGGACAGAAGGACTGTATCCAGAAGACTTCGATGACTGTGTTCAAACATACGTGACCGCATTCGATCAACACAAGCCGTTCAGTATGGAGTACCGTATGCGTCACATCTCTGGCGAATACCGCTGGATACAGGATGATGGCACCCCTCGTTTTGATGAAAAAGGGTCGTTTCTAGGCTATATTGGCCATTGCTTAGATATCACCGACCGTAAAGAAGTGGAAGAGAAGATTATTGAGCAGAAAAAGTTAACAGACAAATATCTTCGTGTGGTGGGGGTGATGTTGGGCGTACTGGATGCGTCCGGTGATATTGTCTTGATGAACGCGAAAGGGTTGGAGATTTTTGGATACTCCAGTGATCGCGAATTATTAGGAAAAAACTGGTTTGATCTCTGCCTGCCCCCCGAACAGAAAAACGAAACACAGGATGTATTCAATCGGCTCATGAGTGGCGATCTCGAAACGGACGAATATTTTGAAAACTTGGTGCTAACCCGAACCGGCGAGCAACGATTGATTGCCTTCCATAATTCGATACTGCGTGATCGAGACGGCCGGATTTCCGGGATGCTCTTCTCAGGCGAAGACATCACCGGACAGCGTCTTCTGGAAACGCAGTTCCGGCAGTCGCAGAAGATGGATGCCATCGGCCGTCTGGCGGGCGGTGTGGCGCACGACTTCAACAACAAGCTTCAGGTTATTCTCGGCTACACGGAGATGGCTATCCAGAAGACCGAGGTCTCAGACCCGTTGTACGAGGATCTGCTCGAAGTCCAGAAGGCGGCGAAGCAATCCTCCGATCTGACCCGCCATCTGCTGGCCTTTGCCCGCAAGCAGACCATCACCCCGAAGCGGATCGACCTCAACGCCACCGTGGAAGAGATGTTCAAGATGCTACGGCGGCTCATCGGCGAGAATATTAATCTCCGCTGGGAACCCGGTGCCAACCTGTGGCCGATCATGATGGACCCCTCCCAGATCGATCAGATTCTGGCCAACCTGTCTGTCAATGCCCGCGATGCCCTTGAGGGAACAGGCACCGTGACCATCGTGACGAGCAACATCACTCTCGATCAAGCGGGGTGCTGCATCCATCCGGACTGCATCCCCGGAGACTACGTTCGGCTCTCCTTCAGCGACACCGGCTGCGGCATGGAACAGGATGTACTCGATCATATTTTCGAGCCCTTCTTCACCACGAAGAAAGCCGGAGAAGGAACTGGCCTAGGGCTAGCCATCGTGTACGGCATCGTTAAACAAAATAACGGGTTCACGACCGTGTACAGCACCCCGACGATCGGGACGACCTTTACCATCTACCTTCCCCGTGATACGGGCAAAGAAGTCGCGGACGAAAAGGCTGTCGAAAAGAAGCCGCCCGAACGCGGCCACGAGACGATTCTTCTGGTAGAGGATGAGGCCGTGCTCCTGAAACTCGAGCAGCAGATTCTTGAAGAACTCGGCTACACCGTGCTGGCCGCAGCCCTGCCAAATGAAGCCCTCCGGCTGGCAGAGGAACATTCCGACGAAATCGATCTGCTGCTCACCGATGTGATCATGCCCGGGATGAATGGTCAGGCCTTGGCGGCAGAACTGACAAAGTTCCGCCCGGATCTTAAATGCATCTTTATGTCCGGCTACACCGCCGATGTGATCGCCCGCAACAACGTGCTGGCCGAGGGCGTGCAGTTCATCCAGAAACCCTTCTCGACCCATGATCTAGCCCGCAAGCTTCGCGACGTGCTAGACGCTTGAAAAGCATAAGCGTTAAACCCGAATGGCGCTAACTTAAGCCCAAAAATGGCGTCTCTGAACGAGCCAATACCCATCCTCCTCTGCTTATGTTAGCGCTATTCGGGTTAAACCTCGCGCTGGCACAAATAAAAAGGGGCACCAGGCATCAAGAAACAGTAAAAACGAAATGTTAATAAAATGTTTATAAACCAAGCCGTAAAAATCTTATCCTCGTTTAACATTCAATTAAAGCCCGTTTTATGTCGTAAACAGGGTAAAACACGATGAAAGAGCCCCAGAATAGATAAATTGTTTCTTTTTAAGCAAAAACACTTCTGTTGATAAGTTGTGTATAACTTTCAAGCGACGCGAATTTGCAAAGAAGTATTCCAACAGTCAGTATAAGAATATGGGATGAAATTCAATTCGATTAAATCGTACCAAGGGACGGAATTTCGAAGCGAATATTCTGAATTGATTCCTAACATTTGATTGCGACTATTTTGATTAAGCTAGTCGAGTAAGTGTGCGGTTTAAGATTGAGATTAAGTGTAGGATTAAGTGTCAGGGTATATACCGTGTTTTCACCCTTAAACGGCCCGCTTGCTTGCTTGCTCGCTCGTCCTCCTCCTCGTCCTCCTCGTCCTCGATCTCGTTTCCACCCCAACAAATCCTCAACCTCAGCCTAATTCCTTCGCGTGTTCGCATGAGACCATAGAATGAATAGTATAGCATGCCGCTGCCCGGCTCTCTCGTGACATTGTGTTGCGTACTTCGGGCTAATCTACCACAAAATGAGCCAAATTAGGAACTGCGCAACATAATGCGACAAAGTTAGTGACAGGGTTTTTTGAGATTCAAACTCGCAACTCGCAACTCGCGACTCGCAACTCGCGACTGATAAAATTAGCTTTTCGGTTGACGCGGACCTCTTTTAACTTCAACGGCAAGCATGGCAATATCAGCCGGGTTTACGCCCGGTATTCGTGAGGCCATCCCGAGATTCTCGGGCCTGACAGCAGCGAGCTTTTCACGCGCTTCGTATCGAATTGTCGAAATCGAGAGGTAATCAATCCAAGCAGGAATTTTCATCTGCTCCTGACGAGTCGTTTCGAGGGCGAGCTTATTCTCATGGTCGATGTAGCCTCGGTACTTGATTGAAAGCTCAATCTCGTTCACAACCTCAGCGGGAAGATCCTTTGCTCCAGGAAGCATCGCGTATGTGACGTCCTGACTACAGAGGCGCGTCGCAAGCGTTGCTCCAGAAATCTTCTCCTTGTCCAAGCGTTCGATCTCTTTTGTCATGATCTCGAGATAATTCTCTGTCTCGTGGCGATATTCTGGATGAATGAGGCCGAGTGATTTCGCGTGCCCGAGAAGGCGGAATCGGGCATTATCTTGACGAAGCAAGAGCCGACGCTCCGCCCTTGACGTGAACATGCGGTAAGGCTCATCCGTTCCCTTCGTGATCAGGTCGTCGATCATCACCCCGATATAGGCTTCGTTTCTCGACAGAACGAAGGCTTCTTCATCTCGAATTAAGCGCACTGCATTCACCCCCGCCATAAAGCCGAGAGCTGCCGCTTCCTCATAACCTGTTGTTCCATTGATTTGACCGGAAAAGAAGAGTCCGTGGATCAGTTTTGTTTCTAGAGAAACACGCAAGTCTCGCGGATCGTAGAAGTCATATTCAATCGCGTACGCATAAGACGCAAATTCAGCGTTTTCAAGACCCGGAACCGAACGCACCATCGCTATCTGGACACTCTCCGGAAGACTACACGAGAGTCCGTTCGGATAAGCGAGATCGAGTGATGGCGTAGCAGATTCGGGTTCAACGAAAACATGATGACCATCTTTGTCCGGAAACTTGACGACTTTATCTTCTAAAGAAGGACAATACCGCGCGCCTGTGCCAATAATATCCCCTCCATATAAAGAAGATTCACCAAGATGCTCGCGAACAATGGAATGGGTTTCCGCAGTCGTGTGCGTTAAATAGCAAGGAATTTGCACAACTCCGGATTGCCATGCTGGCTTGAAATGTTCCACGTGGAACAGTTCCTTAGCCTGTTTCTCCGCGTTTTTAAGAGTCCAGGCGCTGAAACAGCGAGAGTCTAGAGGGTTGTTGTTGATTTGTTCCACGTGGAACAATACTTCGTTGCGCAGTCGGCGTCGTCCCTCCCACGAGAAAAAAGGGGGCGGAACATCACCATTCTGCGGGGTCATTCCCGAATAATCGAGACTTTCGGGCCTTAAGCGTGGCGGAGTGCCTGTTTTAAGTCTGTCACAACGGAATCCCATGCGACGAAACTGGTCTGCTAAGTGATTCGCTGGGGGTTCTCCGTCTCCTCCACCTGGAACAACCTGATGACCGACGTGAATCGTGCCTCGCAAGAACGTGCCCGCTGTAATGATTACGGTTTTGGATCGAATCTCTCCCGATCTGGCAGTACCAACCCCTTTGATTATATCGCCTGCAACCACAATCGCCATGACTTCATCTTCGAGGATGGTCAGGTTCGGCGTAGAATACAAAAGGATCGTCATCGTTTTAGAATAGACGTACTTGTCGCATTGCGCTCGGTTCGCGCGAACCGCTGCACCACGTCTTGTGTTCAGAACCCGGAATTGAAGTCCAGAGGCATCGGTGTTGATCGCCATAGATCCGCCAAGCGCGTCCATCTCGAACACAAGATGTGATTTCGCTATGCCACCGATCGACGGGTTGCAGGGCATTGAAGAGAGCTTTTTGCTGTTAAGGCTGATGAGGAGGGTTTGTGCGCCAGATCGAGCCGCCGCCAAAGCGGCCTCGCTGCCTGCGTGACCGCCGCCAACGACGATGACATCAAATTCTTTGTCTGAATACATGAGAAAAATCCAAGGTTATGAGAAGCCGGAGTTCAGGTTCTTCTGTCTGAGTCAATTTTTTCTCCGCGCAAGCATCTCATTTTAGTTGAATTGTATAATAGTTTGGCGGGTTGAGCAAACAAAGAAAACGTTCTGAAAATTTGTTAAGAACTTTTCCGCGCTATGTTGCGCAGTTTTAAACTTAGCGTATTTTGTGGCAGATTAGCCTGAGGTTCGCAACATAATGTCATAAAGAGGCCGGGCAACGACGTCATGCTGAAATATTCACCACGGAGGCACGGAGACGCGGAGGAGAGGCATAAAAAAAATTATGAATTACGAATTATGAATTTGAATCGCCAATCTCATGTTTGCGCGAACAGCTTGTGAAGAGAGGAAAGGGAGAGAAATTCTTACATCTGCTTCTCCTTCTCTCTCCTTTAAAAGTGTTGCGTGAATTTGGTTGCACTTGTTCAACGGACGTAAACAATTCACCCGACGTAAGCGAATCGAATTCACGTAACTTTTCTTCTGTGTCTCCTTGCCTCCGTGGTGATTCTCGTCTGCTGTATAGGATGCTTTTGCGTTTGACTGTGCTTTAACCACGTAAAGGGTAGTTCACATCATCGCACACCTACTTCACATTATGTTGTGTCTTTACGAATTGCCTTAATAGACTCACGTTGAAATCTCAGCCTCAGCTTATGTAACGCGTTTGACCCTATTGACCGTGTTGACCTGATTGATTACTTTGTCTTGCTCCCTTGCCCATTTCCCTTTACCCATTGATTACCTCTCGCGAACATTGCGAAACTCTTGCGGCCTTTGCGTTAAAACCAACTCTTGCCGACACCTCGTAACCGCAAAGAACGCTACGTTCTCGCAAAGATAGCAAAGAACCACAGCTCAATACTCTGGGGAGGGCCCTAGTTTGCTGGGACTGCAACAGCATTCCAGCCCGTCGCTTCAATAACGTCAGCGATAGCAAAGAGGAAGTTGTCTTCAACGTCCGTCAGCGTGCCGTCGTACCGGGCAACCGCTTCGCAGGCTTCCATGAATTCGCGCTTCGCCACTGGTGGGAGACGTACAAGCGTCCCGAGCGCAGCATCAAAGCGTTCGAGGTCCGTTGAAGCCGGTAAGCCCTGAGACTTGAGATCACCGAACGAAGTCAATTTTTCGATACCCGCGTTGTAGGCCGCAGCAACCGTGGCAGAGTCTGCCGAACCGAAGTTTGCGAGAACGCCAAGCACGTAGGCGGCTTGCTTGCTGAGTGCGTCAGCGGCGGAGGCGGTTCGGCGTGAGTTCTGGACGTCGGGAAGAAGTCTGCTTCGGAACATGCACGTGAGCGCGAACTCAAAGGCGTCGATTTGTCCATCCGCAGAAACGAGATCGTCGATAACCTTCAGCGTCTTCCTCAATTCGTTCTCAGGGAGAATTCTGAGCGTGTTAACGGCCATCCCGCACGTGATGCGCCTCGTACTCATGGGTAGTTTGCCAAGCGCGCCATGCCAAGCGTCAACGCGGTCGGCAAATGAGGATCCTGCGTTCTCCGTAACCATCTTAATCTGTCTAACCCGAATCGCTGGATCATCCGAAAAAACGGCGGCACAAAGACAGGCTTGGGCTCCCAGGGTCGTTCTCAACGCTTCGCGCTGAGTCTCAGACATCCAGCCGGACTCTGCCACGGGTACGGGTGGCGGGGTAGGGACTCTGCCACGGGCCGCCTCAGGCTCTTGAGTGGGCTGTGTAGAAACGGTGGCAGAGTCTTCACCCTGCCACGACTCGCGTGCCCCAGCGCGTAGAATAGCTGCTCCTGCGAGGATAGATTCGTGCAGATCGTCTTCTTCGGTAATTTCGGCCGCCGTCGCGTGCATTGCCTGACGCCTCTGGATGGTTTTGACGGCGTCGTCGAAGCGTCCGTCGAAGGTTGGCTCAATAGCGCGAATACGATCCTCAAGGCGCGGATGCGTCGCAAAGAGATTCATTTTGAGGCCATTGGCGAAGAGCATGTGGGACACTTCCGATGCATGCAGATTCGATAGAACGCCACCATTGGCCGACGCACCGATGATTTTAAGCGCATTAGCCATTCCCGACGGGTTTCGGGTGAATTGCACCGAGGAGGCATCTGCTAACGTTTCTCGCTGGCGTGCGATGATGGCCTGCATGATGCGAGCGCAGAGCACACCAATGGAACCGATAACCCATACCGCTGCACCGAAGGCCATGAGGCCTAAACCCATAGCGGCGCTGTTATCCTTTTTACTCGAACGGCCTTGGGATCGGGAAACCGAACTGCCGATGCGAAGGATGATGCTGCCCATCAACGCAATAAAGAGAATCCCGGACAAGACGGAAATCATGCGAATATTGAGTCGCATATCTCCATTGAGAATATGGCTAAACTCATGACCAATAACGGCTTGTAACTCGTCCCGGTTAAAGAGTTCTAAAGCTCCCTTGGTTACGGCTACGGCAGAATCCTGAGTAGAAAACCCTGCGGCAAAGGCATTGATGCCGAGTTCATTGTCCATGACATAGACTCTGGGCATTTGCACGCCGGACGCCAGCGCCATCTCCTCGACAATATTCAGGAGCCGTCTTTCTTTCGAATCGCGCGTAGCGGGTTGGATCTGTCGGCCACCCATGGACTCTGCCACGGCCGAACCCCCTTGGCTGAGTGCTGCGATTTTAATGAGAGAGCCGACAAGAATGATGCCCGACACGATTCCTAGCGAGGCGAGGAGGAGGGTAGGATCCAACGCGACGTCCCAGAATTCAAAGGCTACCGTGCTAGAATCGGAGTCCCTCTGTCCGTTCTTGATCATAAAAGCGGCAACGGCTACAATCGCATGAATGGCGACGATGATGGCGACGACAAAAAAAGAATAAATTACGACAAGCCAAGCGGTTGTCTTCCTGGCCTTATCCTGTCTTTCGAAGAAGTCCATGGCGTTTAGAATTTAACTTTAGGCGCATCGCGCTCGGTAGCGTCCATGATTTCGAAGAGCTTGGCTTCTGTGAAACCGAAGACTCCAGCGAAGAGATTGGAAGGGAACACCTCGCGTTTCGTGTTATAGGCCATCACGGCATCGTTGTAGGACTGACGGGCGAAACCGACTTTATTCTCTGTGGAGGTGATTTCCTCTTGTAGAGCAAGCATGTTCTGGTTTGCTTTGAGGTCCGGGTAGCGTTCGACAACGACCATCAGCCTTGACATGGCACCCTTTAAAGCACCTTCAGCATTGGAGAGAGCAGACATGGAGTCTGGGTCTCCTGGATTCCCACTAGCATTGTTGGCGGCAGTGACGGCTATGTTACGGGCTTTGACAACCGCTTCAAGGGTGTCACGCTCGTGAGCCATGTAACCCTTGACCGCCTCGACGAGATTTGGAATCAGATCATACCGGCGTTTGAGTTGCACGTCAATCTGTGCGAAAGCGTTTTTGAAGCGGTTGCGTAGAACAACGAGAGTGTTGTAGATGCCGACCGCGGCGACGATGATGATCGCAACGATGGCCAATACGATGTTGAGCGTTAAATGGTTTTGCATAAGACTTTATCCTTGATTGAGATTAAAATGTTACAGGAATGAATTGCGCATTAGACTTGTTGATCGGGTATTTTACCACACCAGTCTTATTAAAGTAAGCAAAACGTTTCTAATTTTAG
>JBBQIY010000050.1:0-9514 GCA_038325415.1 Kiritimatiellia bacterium | reverse complement strand
CAATGACGTGCAACGGGCGGCGAATAGCAATGCGGTTATCATCGGATTCAACGTATCGCCAGAACCTGGGGTCAATGCAGAAGCACGGCATTCGGATGTCCGCGTCAAGACCTTCCGTATCATTTACGAACTTCTCGACTACGTGAAGCAGGAGATGCTTGATCTTATTCCTGTGGAGCACCGCGAAATTGTTCGTGGACACGCACAGGTTAAGCAGGTCTTCACCCTCAACCATGTCGGCGTCGCGGCCGGTAGTATTGTGATGGATGGCGTGATGACGATGTCTGGCAAAGCTCGCGTGCTGCGCAACAAGAAGCTCATCCACACGGGTGGATTCTCTTCCATTCGCCACTTCAAGGATGAGGTCAAGGAGGTCACGCAAGCTCAGGAATGCGGCATTCTCCTTTCAAACTTCGAAGACTTCCAAGAGAACGACATCATCGAGTGCTTCTCGTTCGAGGCGTTGCCGAAGACGCTGTAGGCGCTCTACGGCCTTCTCGGATCCAATGTGGATTTTCCTGCGGCAGAATCCAACGCCGCAGGGTTCCTCGGTCTATCCCAAGGGGGGACTAAAAACATGAGCATAGACAGAATCAAACGCGTTAACGAGATGATTAGGAGAGAACTGGCGATGGGACTCTTCCGCATCGGCCAGGGCGAGGATGCCGACGTTGGAAAGATCTCGGTTGTTGACGTCGCCGTGACCCGCGATCTGCGGGAAGCCGCCGTGCAAGTTTCTATCATGGGCACTGATGCGGAAGCCGAGGTGTTGATGAAATGGCTTCGTCGCCACCGCGTAGAGTTTCAGGCGCATATTGCAAAAACCGTAGCGCTGAAGTATACTCCAAAACTGTTTTTTAAGCAGACCCATGCCATTGAAAAAGGCGACAGAGTCTTGGATCTCCTTAGCCAGATCGTGATTCCCGACGACCCGGCTGAAACGGCGGGCACGACGGGAGGCGAATCAATCAACGAGCATGACAACGAGAAGAAATAAAATGAAATTTTCGGCAATCGCAACGACCTTTGTTTTAACTCTAGCTTTCACGTTTTCAGTAGCAGCTCAGGAGGCGCAACGCCCCGTTCCGGGCGTGGTATCCTCTCCCTCTAAATCGCTGAACGGGAAGAAGCCGAGCGACTCTCCGGCATTCGGAGCGCTTCCGCGTCCTCTCCCTCCCGAGGCTTTCACCACGCCAACGAATTACATCCTTGTCGTGAATCTAGGCGAGGCGGTGGATGAAGGTTGGCTTGAAGGTGAATGCGAGTTGATGAAGAAACAGCTCCGTGTCGCGGTTCGCGCTGAAAAGGCGGAAGGCGAAACAGGAAGCGATCCACGCAAGTTTATTGAGTCCGTCCGTGCTAAGCACGAGGGTAAGGCCAAGATCGTCCTCATTTTGTCGAAGGAGACGGGCCTTACGCCGATTCTCACCGCCCCGTACGAATACTGGGCTGTGATGGATGCAGGCTGGGTGAAGGCGGGCGGTGGTGACGACGCAACGGTCAATCTCCGGATGGGCAAGCGCCTTTTCCAAGCCCTCGGGCACTGCATCGGTGCTGGGTATCGCCAGGAGCGTGAAGCCGTGATGCGCTATACACCGACACCAGCGGCGCTCGACGATTGCCTTTCCCATGGCTTCCATCCGCTCAACAGCAACATTTTCTTCATTGTGCAGAAGGCGATCGGCTTGGATGATATCCGCCTCCGCCCGCGTAAAGAATTGATCGATATGGGCATTCTCAAGCCTCGTAATCCTTCCGCGTCGGCAACTGAGGATGCGCGATGAGACGGAAAAACCTGACGCGGATGCTATCACCATGACGATCAATTGAGGAAACCCTAGTGGGAAGCGAAATCATGTGCAAGTCGAAAGTTTTGGTGGTATCCTTTTAATTTGGTGCGTTTTTCTGCTATAAAGCCGTCAGGTGCACTTACCCTCTGTCGCTCGTTTCGGGGTCGTTATAAATTTGAGTACGGCTCTTATTTTTGTATATTAAGACTTTCTATTGTGAAAAGATTTTTGAAAAAAGGATGATTCCATGGGCGGCTTTTTTGGTGTAGCTTCAAAGACAGAGTGTGTAACCGATCTCTTTTACGGGACGGACTACCATTCGCATTTGGGAACGATGCGAGGCGGAATGGCGACGGCGGTGAAGGGGAAGGACGGTTTTGACCGTTATATTCACGATATCCGAACGACGCAATTCCGGGCTAAGTTTGAGCTGGATGTCGAGAAGATGTCTGGTAATTATGGTATCGGTGTGATTAGCGACTTTGATGATCAGCCGCTGCTGATTGTCTCTCACCTGGGTATGTATTCCATTGTGACGGTGGGGCGCATCAATAATAACAAAGAGCTTGTGGAGCGTGCTTTTAAAAAGGGCGGAGGCCATTTTGCTGAGGTGACGGAGGGCGAGGCGAATCCGACCGAGCTGATGGCTTCGCTGATTGACAGCAAAGAGAATTTTGTCGAGGGTATCCGTTATGCTCAGTCACAGATCGAGGGATCGTGTTCCCTCCTGATTCTGACGAAGGATGGCATTTATGCAGCGCGCGATAAATTGGGGCGAACGCCTATCCTTATCGGCCGCAAGGAGGGTGCCTGGGGTGCAACGATGGAGAGCTGCGCCTTTTTCAATCTGGATTATCAATACGAGAAGGATCTTGCTCCGGGCGAGATTGTTCTGATGACCGAAGCGGGTATTGAGCAGAAGTATGCAGGAGAGAAAGAGATGAAGATCTGTTCATTCTTCTGGGTCTATTACGGTTATCCTGCATCCACCTACGAGGGACGTAATGTTGAGGAGGTGCGCAACGAATGCGGGGCAAAGCTGGCGCAGAGCGAGACGATTGAGGTGGATACGATCTGTGGTATTCCTGACTCTGGAATCGGTCATGGACTCGGCTATGCTGCGCAGTCAGGGATACCTTACCGGCGCACCTTTGTCAAGTATACACCCACCTGGCCCCGCAGCTTCATGCCGCAGAACCAAAAGTCCCGTGACCTGGTTGCCCAGATGAAGCTGATTCCGATTGTTGAATTGATCAAGGATCGTAAACTGCTATTCTGTGAGGATTCCATTGTACGTGGCACACAACTGAAAGACACCATTAAGCGTATCTTCGATATCGGTGCCAAAGAGGTGCACATGCGCGCTGCCTGTCCTCCGTTGTTATACGGATGTCCCTATCTCAATTTTTCGCGCTCCCGATCGGAGCTGGATCTGATTGCCCGCCGTAAGATTAACGCGATGGAGGGTCGAGAGTGTGAGCCGCCGGCAGAGTATCTTGATCCCGATTCAGATAAACATCGTGAGATGTGTCGAAGGGTTGCGGAGCATTTAGGGATTACCAGTGTGAAGTATCAGCGGCTGGATGATCTGATTGAGGCCATTGGAATTGGGAAAGAGAAACTCTGCACCTATTGCTGGAATAAGAAGGGCTAAAAAGGCTTTGGCAATGAAAAAAGAAATTGGATTCGATAGCGAAAAATATCTAGAAGAGCAGAGTCGATATATTCTAGAACGCGCTTCGCAGTTGGAAGGACGGCTTTATCTGGAGTTTGGCGGAAAGCTGATTGCTGATATGCATGCGGCACGATGCCTCCCCGGGTTTGATCCCAATGGTAAAATCCAGCTCCTCGAAAAGATGAAAGAGGATACCGAGATTATTATCTGCATTCATGCGGATGCGATCGTCCGTAAAAAAATGCGCGCTGATTTCGGTATAACCTACGATTTTGATATTCTTCGGTTGATTGACGACCTTCGGAAACGTGAGCTCATGGTTTCCGGTGTGGTGATCACCCGCTTCAACGATGAACCGGCGGCGGTTCAGTTTATGGAGCGGCTTAAACGCCGTGATGTGAAAGTCTATACCCATCGCTCGGTCGACGGCTATCCAAACGATGTTGATAAAATTGTCTGTAAGGAGGGGTTTGGGGCTAATGAGTACATTGAGACCAGCCGGCCTGTCGTTGTCGTGACAGCTCCTGGACCGGGTAGCGGGAAGATGGCGACCTGCCTCAATCAGCTCTATCATGAACATACGCAGGGCCGGAGATCCGGTTATGCGAAGTTCGAGACCTTCCCGATCTGGAACCTTCCGCTGGATCATCCGGTGAATATCGCCTACGAGGCGGCTACCGCGGACTTGGCCGATTACAATGTGATTGATCCGTTCCATCTGGCTGCGCATGGAAAGGTTGCCGTTAATTACAATCGCGATGTGGCGAGCTTCCCGGTTTTGAAGCGAATTATTGAAAGGGTGACGGGTAAGGAATCGATGTATCAATCGCCCACCGACATGGGCGTCAACCGTGTTGGTTTTGCGATTACCAATGATGAGGTTGTGCGTCGGGCATCCTTGAATGAGATTGCCCGTCGAGTCTACAGCTACCGTTGCGAATATGCACAAGGGCTGGTTGGTCTGGAAACGGTTGAATGTGCTGAGAAGATTATTAATCGCCTGGGGCTTGATCCTGATGAAATACACAAGGTTGTTAAACCAGCGCGCGAGGCTTTCGAAAAAGCAGCGGCAAGGGCCCCCCTTGATGCTATTGTCTGTGCGGCAGCAATCGAGCTACCGGATGGCGTGATTGTCACCGGTAAGAGCTCGGCATTGATGCACGCCTCCTCCTGCCTTATTCTGAATGCCATTAAGCGTCTGGCGGATATTCCCGAGGGGCTTGATTTACTGGAGCCGGCGATTATTGATTCGATCACGAACATGAAACAGACCATCTTAAGGGGATGTCAGCCGACGCTTGACCTCGAAGAGATGCTGATTTCTCTGAGTGTAAGCGCTGCGACCAGTTCTTTGGCGCGGCTTGCGGTCAGTCAATTGGCAAAACTACGCGGATGCGATGTGCATCTGAGTCATATCCCGACGCCCGGTGATAGCGCTGGCATGCGTCAACTCGGCATTCAGTTGACAAGCGACCCGAAATTTGCCGGACGCAATCTGTTTGAGGCATAGGAAGAAGTTCGGTTAGGTAGTAGGGGTCATTGCCGCAAGACTCGCCGATTCGTGTGAGGGAATGCCGTTGGGTGGGAAATAGACACAAAAAGGCCCGCACCTTGTGGGCGCGGGCCTTCGGATATCTTGCACGCTGCGAGGCAACGTGCTTCGGATTACATCATGCCGTCCATGCCGCCCATTCCGCCTCCACCAGGCATCGGGCCCGACTTATCCTTTTCAGGAGCATCGGTGACCATGCACTCGGTAGTGAGGAGCAGTCCAGCAACGGAGGCCGCATTCTGCAGAGCCAAGCGCGTGACCTTTGCAGGATCAACGATACCGGCCTTGAGCATGTCGACGTATTCGTCGTTTGCGGCATCGTAGCCAGCAGCACCGGCTGAGGATTCGACCTTGCTGACAACAAGGGCCGCTTCCTGACGACCGGCGTTGGCAACGATCTGGCGGAGAGGGGATGACAGGCAGTTGTAAACAATCTGCATGCCAACCTTGAGGTCGCCTTCTTCGGCCGCGATTGCGGCAGCAAGCGCCTTGCGGCAACGGATGAGGGCAACGCCGCCACCCGGGACAATGCCTTCTTCGACGGCTGCGCGCGTGGCGTGCAGGGCGTCTTCGATGCGGTCCTTCTTCTCCTTCATCTCGATCTCAGTCGCGGCACCCACGCTGATGACAGCCACACCGCCTGCGAGCTTGGCGAGGCGCTCTTGGAGCTTCTCGCGGTCGTAGTCGGAGGTCGTGCCCTCAATCTGGTGCTTAATTTGCGAGACGCGAGCTTGTATGTCGCTCGTCTTGCCGTTGCCGTCAATGATCGTGGTGGTTTCCTTTTCGATCGTGATGCGCTTGGCTTGGCCGAGGTCTTCAAGTTTAATGGTGTCGAGCTTGATGCCGAGTTCTTCGGAGATCATCTTACCGCCGGTGATGACCGCGATGTCTTCGAGCATGGCCTTGCGGCGGTCGCCGAATCCAGGGGCCTTGACTGCGCAGACGTTGAGCGTGCCGCGGAGCTTATTGACCACGAGGGTTGCGAGGGCTTCGCCATCGACATCCTCTGCAATAATCAGCAGCGGCTTGCCGGCTTTGGCGACGTTCTGGAGCAGGGGAAGGAGATCCTGGAGGGAGGAGATTTTCTTCTCGTGGATCAGGATATACGGGCTGTCGAGAACGACTTCCATCGTTTCCGGATTGGTCACGAAGTAAGGGCTGAGGTAGCCCTTGTCGAACTGCATACCTTCGACGACTTCGAGCGTGGTCTCGATGGTCTTGGACTCTTCGACGGTGATTGTGCCGTCCTTGCCGACCTTCTCCATCGCTTCCGCGATCTTGGAGCCGATTTCGACGTCACCGTTTGCAGAGATCGAAGCGACCTGTGCGATTTCGGTGTGTTCCTTGACTTTCTTCGAGAGCTTGGCGATGCTGCTGACGACAACGGCGGTGGCCTTCTCGACGCCGCGCTTGAGCGTCATCGGGTTTGCACCGGCGGTAACGTTCTTGAGGCCTTCGCGATAAATCGCTTCAGCGAGGAGAACGGCGGTTGTGGTGCCATCACCTGCGGTGTCATTCGTCTTGCTGGCGACTTCGCGCACCATCTGGGCGCCCATGTTCTCGAACGGATCCGAGAGCTCGATCTCCTTGGCGACGGTGACGCCGTCCTTGGTGATGATCGGTGCGCCGAATTTCTTGTCCAGAATGACGTTGCGTCCGCCTGGGCCGAGGGTTACTTTGACGGCTCTTGCGAGCTTCTCGACGCCGCCCAGGACAGCCTGGCGTGCATCGTTATCGTATTTCAATTGTTTTGTAGACATTGCTTATGAGTTGTGAGTTGTGAGTCGCGAGTTGCGAGTGCTTGTGCACAGACGTTGTGCGCGACTCTTGTTAATGATGATTGTGTTGAATTGTAAGGGAGCAGAGAACAAGGTTACTCAGCGGTTTTAACAGCAGGGTGTTCTTTCACCCTGCCAGACAGAGCATAAAGCATTTTGCTCACTTCGTCGGCAAGCGATTGAACACCACTGGCAATTTCTTGCGAAATGTACCCGAGATTGATCGCGATGATTAGCTGCGTCTCAAGCTCGGCCACTGAGCCAGAAGCGATGGAAAGGAACCTAGCGAAGTCGCCACTATATTTGCGTTCATAGCCCTCAGCAATGTTGGACGGCACTGAAACCGCAGCCCGTTGCATTTGGGAAGATAAACCGTAAACTTCATGGCTTGGGAATTGCCGTGTCAGCACGTAAACGTTGGTGACTAGGAATATCGACTTCTGCCAGACAATCAAGTCTTATAGTTCTTTATCATTGCGATGCTCTTTTTCTAGCTACTCGCTACTCGCGACTAACTATCCAATCACTCCGAGAAGGTCTTCCTCGCGAACAATCTGGTAAGTCTTGTCGTCGATCTTGACTTCTGATCCGCCGTACCTTGGCATGAGGACGAGATCGCCGACCTTGACGTCGAATTTGATTTCTTTTCCATCATCGTCGCGCTTAATGCCGATGGCGATGACTTTGCCTTCCTGCGGCTTTTCTTTGGCTGAGTCTGGGATATAGATTCCGCCCTTTACTTGATCTTTAACCTCGACGGGTTCGACGAGAACGCGTGGGCCCAATGGTCTAATCTTCATGTTTGTTTTTCTCCTTGCCCCGGCTGTTTGAGCCGGGATTTGTTAAGTTCTACTTCTTCTTATCGTCCATCATTTCGAAGTCGGCATCGACGACGTTGTCGTCAGCCTGCTTCGATGATCCAGCATCTTCCTCCTGAGGAGGCGGTGGTGCACCAGCCCCAGCATCGGAACCCGGTGCTTTGTTGGCATAGAGTTCCTGAGCGATTTCGTTCATCGCGGAGGTGAGGGCTTCCTGCTTGGCCTTGATCTCGGCGAGGTCGCTACCCTTAAGGGCAGTTCTCAGATCCTCAATCGCGGAATCAACCGGCGCCTTCTTTTCAGCAGAAACCTTGTCGCCAGCATCCTTGACGGCTTTTTCAACCTGATAGATCAACGATTCGGCCTGGTTACGGGTATCGACTTCCTCACGCTTCTTGGAGTCTTCGTCGGCATGCATTTCTGCATCACGAACCATTTCCTTTACCTGACTGTCGGAAAGACCCGAAGAGGCGGTGATCGTGATCTTCTGCTCCTTACCAGTGCCTTTGTCGTGTGCCGTGACGTTGAGGATGCCGTTAGCATCCAAGTCAAAGGTCACTTCGATCTGCGGCACGCCGCGCTGTGCGGGAGGAATGCCGTCGAGGTTAAAATTGCCGATAGCCTTGTTGTCGCGTGCGAATTTACGTTCGCCCTGATAGATCTTGATTTCGACGGAAGGCTGCTGGTCGGCGGCGGTGCTGAAGACTTCCGACTTTTTGGTCGGGATGGTCGTGTTGCGTTCGATGAGTGGGGTGAAGACGCCGCCGAGGGTTTCGATGCCGAGGGTGAGCGGGGTGACATCGAGCAGGAGGACGTCTTTGACCTCGCCCTTAAGGATGCCAGCCTGAATGGCTGCGCCCACGCCGACGACTTCGTCAGGGTTCACGCCTTTGTGTGGCTCGCGTCCGAAAATTTCCTTGGCGAGCTCTTGAATCTTGGGCATTCTGGTGGATCCGCCGACGAGGATGACTTCGTCAATCGAGGCGACGTTGGCATCCTTCATGCAGTTCTTGCAGGGGGCACTGGCACGCTGAATGAGGTCGTCGCAGAGCTGCTCGAGCTTGGCGCGAGAGAGTGAGACCGCGAGGTGCTTCGGGCCAGAGGCATCTGCCGTGATGAACGGGAGATTGATTTCCGTGGAGGTGGTAGAGGACAGCTCGCACTTTGCCTTTTCAGCGGCTTCCTTGAGGCGCTGAATAGCCATCGTGTCCTTGGAGAGGTCGATGCCGTTTTCCTTCTTGAACTCATTGACAAGCCAGTGCATGACGACCTGATCGAGATCGTCGCCACCGAGATGCGTGTCGCCGTTCGTAGCCTTCACTTCGAAGACGCCGTCGCCGATTTCGAGAATCGAAACGTCGAACGTGCCACCACCAAAGTCGTAGACCGCGATGGTCTCTTCCTTCTTCTTGTCGAGACCATACGCGAGTGAAGCGGCCGTTGGCTCGTTAACGATGCGGAGCACTTCGAGACCTGCGATGCGACCGGCGTCTTTCGTTGCCTGGCGCTGCGAGTCGTTGAAATACGCCGGAACCGTAATCACGGCCTGCGTGACTTTCTCGCCGAGATACGCTTCGGCATCGGCCTTCATCTTCTGAAGGATCATCGACGAGATTTCAGGCGGAGAGAAGACTTTATCGCCAATTTTCACATGAGCATCGCCGTTTTTGGCCTTAACAACTTCGTAAGGCACCAGCGTACACACGTGTGCGACTTCATCGAACTTGCGACCCATGAAGCGCTTGATAGAGAAAACGGTGTTCTTAGGGTTCGTCACTGCCTGACGCTTTGCAGCCTGTCCGACAAGACGTTCGCCGCTTTTCGTGAAAGCGACGATAGAAGGTGTTGTACGCTGACCTTCGGCGTTGGGGATCACGACGGGTTCTCCTCCCTCCATGGTA
>JBBQIY010000049.1:0-9525 GCA_038325415.1 Kiritimatiellia bacterium | reverse complement strand
GGACCGATCGTTCTACCGGATGTACACACGCTGACCGTGAATATCATTTGCCCCCATACCCTAACTTCGCGCCCCCTCGTACTACCCGATACAGCCGAGATCATGTTGCGGATCTCCCGAAGCTCATCGCCGCTGAGCTTCAGTTTCGACGGACAGGTTTCGACAATGCTCAACACCGGAGACTACATTCAGATCCGCAAGGCAAAACGCAAGGCAGTATTGGTGATGCTCCCCGGATACAACCCGTTCACCACCCTCAGCCTCAAGCTGGGCTGGAGCGGTACGCTCCTAAAGTAGCGTCGCATGACAAAGATCTTTTCCCTTCTCAAACCTTACTGGGCTTGGCTTATCCTTGCTCCGCTAGCCATGACGCTTGAGGTTTCGATGGATCTTATGCAACCCGCCCTCATGAGCCGGATCATCGACAGAGGCATCGCGACGGGGAGCCAACAGGCCATAACCGAGTACGGCGGAAAGATGTTACTCTGCGCGTTTTTCGGCCTCATTGGTGGCTTCGGCTGTACCTTCTTTTCGAGTCGTGCCGCCTTGTCGTTCGGTAACGATCTTCGCCGCCTGCTCTTCCGCCACATTCAAAGCTTTTCGTTTGCCGAAACCGATAAGTTCACCACGGGGTCGCTGGTAACACGGTTGACGAATGACGTGCAGGTGATGCAATACGTCGTCATCATGTTCACACGAATGCTCATCCGCTCGCCTCTCCTCTTAGTGGGCAGTGTCGTACTCGTCATCACCACGAACCCCAAGATTGCTATCCCCCTGCTCCTAGCAGCCCCCGTGCTGTCCTCGATCGTCGTCTGGAAGATCCGCCGCATGCGCCTCCAATTTGAACGGATGCAAAAATGTGTGGACGACGTCAATTCCGTCATGCAGGAAAACCTAATGGGCATCCGCGTTGTCAAAACTTTCGTGAACGAGGATGATGAACGCACGCGTTTCGATGATGCCAATCTGCGGCTGACCGAGACCAGTATTGCTACCGGCAAAATCATGATTACGCTTGGCCCGTGGCTCTCGATTGTCCAACATGCCACGATTATTATCATCCTGTTCGTGGCCGCACGCGACATCGATCTTCGTCTCATCAAAATCGGTCAAGTTGCGGCGATCCTCAACTACGCCATGCAGGTCATGATGGCGCTGATCATGATGAGCTTTCAAACCATGCACTTCTCCCGCGCCCTTGTATCGGCAAAACGCATCAAGGAAGTTCTCGATATCGCCCCTTCGATTACAAACGGTCTCCACACCACTCCGCCCGACGACGGATCAGTTGAATTTAAGGCGGTCTCCTTCAAGTACCCTGCGGCATCTGGGGTTCCTATCGTGCGCGACATCTCGCTCGCGATAGCCCACGGGGAGTCCATCGCCTTCATGGGAGCTACTGGGGCCGGAAAGACCTCTCTCGTCAATCTCATTCCGCGATTCTACGATGCCACGTCTGGGGAAGTGTTCGTGGGCGGTGTTCCGGTTCGCGATTACGCCCTGCACGCCCTGCGCAGCTCCATAGGAATCGTTATGCAGGACACCAGTCTTTTTTCCGGAGGCATTGCAGAAAATATCCGGTGGGGGCGTGACGATGCGGCGGATGAGGAGGTGATGAACGTCGCCAAAATTGCCCAAGCGCACGATTTCATCATGGCTTTCCCCGAGGGCTACGCTACCCATGTGGCACAAGGCGGCGTCACGCTTTCAGGAGGCCAGCGGCAACGTATTGCTATTGCCCGTGCCTTGCTCCGGAACCCCAAAATTCTTATTCTCGACGACAGCACGTCCGCCGTCGACGTCACAACCGAAGCAGAAATCCAAAACGCACTGCGATCCAGAATGACCGACATGACCGTGATCAAAATTGCCCAGCGCGTCAGCTCGGTACTCGATGCGGATCGAATTGTCTTGCTGGACGACGGCGTCATCCTTGCCGTTGGAAACCACGAAGCGTTGCTTCGATCCAGCCCAGAATACCGCGAGATCTGCGATTCGCAGAACGCCATCCCGGAGGCCGACCATGCCTCCTGAAAAACAAGCCCCTCGTATGCGCATACGTTCAGGAGGCGAAGGCCGCGGCGCGAAATTCGCCACTGTCGAACATGCGATAAAACCTGCCGCTACCCTGCGCCGACTTCTCGAACTCCTGAAGGGTCGTCGACGCTTCATCGCGCTTCTGCTGCTCCCGCTGGCCATTACCTCCCTCACGGGCCTGATCTGGCCGCGTGTCTTGGGACTCGCCACCGATATCATGACGCTTACCTCGCCCGACCAGCATGTCGACTACAGCGCACTCGCGAAAGTTCTCGCCGTCGGCGCGCTTGCCAACATTATCGGTCTTCTCGCTCAAGTCGCACAAGGCTATGGCACGCTCTCGCTCTCGAACAAAACGATACGCGAGTTCCGTGCAAAACTCTTCAACCATGTGCAATCGCTACCCGTGGCACGCTTCGATGCCATGACGCATGGCGAATTCATGAGCCGCCTCACCAACGACATCGATCTCGTGGCGAACACACTCGGACAAGGAATTCTCAGCTTCTTTGGTTCCGTCATCGCCCTCGTCGGCACCTTCGCCTACATGATGTGGATCAGCCCGAAAATGACGGCAATATGCTGCATCACACTTCCGCTGACATTCATCGTCGGTCGCGTAGTGATTCGGATTTCTCGAAAACTTTTTCGCGAGCGCCAGAAAACCCTTGGCGAACTCAATGGCTTTGCGGAAGAAATGATCACAGGCCAACGCGCCGTGCAAGCCTTCTGTCGCGAAGACATCGCCGAAGCCCAATTCAACTCGCTCTCCTCAACGCTCAAGAATATCGGTATTAAAGCAGAAACTCTCGGCGGCTTCATGGGGCCTTCCATGAACTTGGTGAACAACCTCGCCTTCATCCTCGTCGCAGCCTTCGGCGGTTGGTTCGCGCTCAAAGGCGGACTCTCCATTGGCGTCATCATCACGTTCATGATGTATTCCCGCCAATTCGGACGGCCAGTAAACGAACTGGCGTCGCAATTCAATCAGATCCAATCGGCCATCGCGGGCGCGGAACGCGTCTTCACCATGCTCGACATGCCCGAAGAAGACGATGCCGGAACCCTTGAGATCGACCGCCAATCTGTTAAAGGTGAGATCATTTTCGACGACGTTTCATTCGGCTACGACGAGCAAACCACGGTGCTCCGAAACTTCTCGCTTCGCGTTAAACCCGGAAGCAAAATTGCACTCGTCGGCGAAACGGGCTCGGGCAAGACAACCGTCATCAACTTACTCACCCGTTTCTACGAAACAACTCAGGGTGCAATCCTGCTCGATGGTACGGACACACGACAGATCACCAAAAAATCGCTTCGAGGTTGCATGGCGGTTGTCCTGCAGGATACGCATTTGTTCAGTGGCACGGTAGCCGAAAACATTAGCTTTGGAAACAAACACGCCACTCGCGAACAAATCGTTGCGGCCGCAAAGCTCGCCAATGCCGACCTCTTTATTGATCGCCTACCGGAACAATACGACACCAAGATCAACCAAACTGACACCGCGCTTTCACAAGGGCAGTGCCAGCTCCTGTCCATTGCGCGCGCCGCACTTTCTGATCCTGCCGTTTTGATTCTCGATGAAGCCACTTCCAACGTAGACACCCGTACGGAACTCCACATTCAGCAAGCCATGATCCGGTTGATGAAAGGTCGCACCAGCATCATCATCGCGCATCGCCTCTCCACCATTCGCGACGCCGACTGTATTCTTGTGCTCGCTGACGGACGAATCATCGAATCCGGTTCGCATGCCGAACTCCTCGCCCAAAACGGCGCCTACACCGCCCTCTGCCGCCGTTAGGTTCGTCGTCCTTAACCACCGTCAAAGTATCAAAGCGTCAAAGGGTCACATCTCCCCTCTCCCGCCGCATTGTGGAATATGACGACTTGACGCTTTGGCCCTTTGACGCTGGGTGATTCGCGCTTCGCGCGAGACTTTACGCGAAACTTTGCCGGGAGCGGAGCCTAAATTAAATTTGCGACAGACGCCACTCAAATGATAATATGCCGTTCTGAACAATGGTTCATTCTACGCTGATAGTGAGTCAATACGCGCTAGCCTTGCGCAGACACCCGCCCAGCACGAACACCCTTTTCCCTTCTGAGGATTCATGCAATGTTTAGTGCAATTCAAGATCCGATTCTGGTTTTTACGACCATCGTGATGGTCATGCTACTTTCACCCCTGCTGGCAGAAAGACTTCGCATTCCCGATCTTGTATTGCTACTCGCTTCTGGGGCCATTCTCGGTCCCAATGGGCTGGGCATTCTGGAAAGGAGTTCGGCGATAACGCTTTTCGGTAGCGTCGGCCTTTTGTACATCATGTTCCTTGCTGGGCTGGAAATCGACATCCACCGTTTTGCAAGAACCAAGGGCAAAAGCCTCCTATTTGGTTTTATGACATTTGCGATTCCACAGATCGTCGGAACGCTCATCGGAAGGTATGTTTTAGGCTTTAACTGGACTGCCTCCCTGCTCCTTGCCAGCATGTTTGCCTCGCACACCCTACTGGCCTATCCGTTGGCAAGCCGACTCGGGATCTCGCAAACCGAACCGGTTTCCATCACGGTAGTGGCGACCATCCTAACCGACACGCTGGCTCTCCTTGTCCTCGCGGTCATCGCAGATTCAGCAAAGGGCGTTAGCCTTGGAATAGCCTTCTGGGGAAGCATCGGAATGGGCATGGTTGCACTGGGTGCGTTGACATGGTTTGGTATTCCAAGACTCACGCGATGGTTCATGGAGAACGTCTCAGAAACCGGTGGAGCACAATTCCTCTTCGTCCTCGTTACGGTATGCGGCTGCGCCTATTTGTCGTATTTCGCGAAACTGGAACCCATTATTGGCGCATTCCTTGCCGGTGCGGCATTCAATCGCCTCATTCCAGGACAAAGCGTTTTGATGAACCGAGTCGTATTTGCCGGCAATACGCTTTTCATTCCCTTTTTCCTTATTTCAGTCGGCATGCTTGTAAATCCACTTGCTCTCGTCAGCACGCCCCGAGGATGGCTGGTTGCGACGACCATGGTGGGTACTGTTATCCTTACCAAGTATGCGGCAGCATGGTTCACAGGTTATTTACTGGGCTATGACCGGGAAACCCGGAAAGTTATGTTTGGCCTCAGCGTCGTCCAAGCGGCGGCCACACTGGCAGCCGTATTGGTGGGCTATAATCTCAAGATTTTTGACGAAACCGTCCTCAACGGCGCAATTGCCATGATCATGGTAACCTGTCCACTCGGCTTATGGATGGTCGAAAAACACGGACGTAGGATGGCGGAAAAGGCACCGCCCCGAGAACATCTCGCCCCATCCGGCCAGAGAATACTGGTGCCCGTGGTCAACCCGGAATTCGCCACCCGGCTTATGGATTTAGCTTTTCTGCTTCACGATCCATCTGAGAAGTCGACGATCCATCCGATAACCATCGCCCGTGACGATGCCAATTCTGAAAATGCCGTTGCAATCGGCGAAAAACTTCTCGCTCACTGCCTCTCGCGCGCCGCGGCCGGCGAAATGCCTGTCCTCCCCTCGATCCGAGTCGATATCAACATCTCAGATGGAATCGCCAGAGCAGCAAAAGAGCTTCATTCGACAACGACCTTAGTTGGCTGGGAAGGCGAAACAACCGTCAGCGGACGCATTTTTGGAAGTGTCATGAAAAGATTACTTGTCAACTGCCCATCTCGGCTTATCTTCTGCAGGCTGATCAGACCCCTTAACACGACCTCGCGACTGCTTGTCCTCTTGGATCCGCTTGCAGAAAACCGTCAAGACATCACCGCATTGATCCAAGATATCAAACGACTGTCCAAGCAAGTCGGATCTGAAATACGTGTCTATTTTTCAGCAACCGTCTCTGACGAGTTCAAGGCAAAAATCGAAAGAGAGAAACCTCAACGTCCTCTCTTGTTCATCAACTCAGAAACCCTTTCCATGGCCTGCTCTAAGCTATCCATTGATGTCTGCGAAGGCGATACTCTGCTCCTCGGTGGCGAGCGACGGAGTGGTCGACTCTGGTCCCCAACCGTCGACCGGGTTCCCGAAATGATTGCCGCAAAATACCCGAAGAACAATCTTCTTGTTGCCTATCCGCCACCGGCGGAACACGAAGAAGTGGAAGAACTGTCGTCGATTCAAAAATTAAAATCGGGCGAATTCACACTCTGCCCTGTTGATATGGCGGACGCCCCGCAACTTGATGAAGCCCTCGCTCGAATCGCCCGTGCCGCCTTTCCCGGCAAACCGAAGCTCCAGGATCAAGCACGTCGGCTTCTCGCCGATTCCGCCCATTCCTATCCCGTTGAACTCTCGACTGGCGTTATGCTGCTGCACATCCATTTCGAGAACATTGAAAAGCCTATCTTGGTGATTGGGCTGGGCTCGTTCACACTCCCTGAACACAATATCCATTCACGCATCATACTGGCCCTACTCAGTCCCAAAAACCAATCGAAAGAAATGCACTTAAGGTCACTCGCAGTTATCGCCAAGAAGTTTAATGACCCCACCTTCAACGAAGAGGCTACAAAAGCCCATTCTGCTCACGAGATCTGTACCCTTTTCGACCCGTAGCCAAGAATACGCAGAGGGGAAACGCGGCTAAGACGCAGCGTCCACAGAATTTTCCGTGTGTACCCATCCGTCGCTCCCAACCAACGTCAAAGTATCAACGCGTCAAAGTGTCACAACTCACCAGCCTCCCGCTGTATAACGAGGCATGACTACTTGATACTTTGATCCTTTGATGCTGGGCGAATCCCACTTTAGTCGCGACCTGATTCGCGCTTTTGCGCGAAAACTTAAGTTTTCCTTGCATTTCCAGCTCAGAACCTGTAGATTACGACGCGTTCCTCGCCATTCGGCGACGGTAACAATCGGGGGAGCCGTATCAGGCTGAGAGGAAGCAAGCGCTTCGACCCTTTGAACCTGTTTGGATAATGCCAACGTAGGAACCCAACGATATGAAAGACACCCGCATGACACCCTTCAACCACGGACTGATCTGGTTCGGGGCTGCTATCTCCATTGCCGAAATCCTCACGGGCACTTTTCTCGCCCCCCTCGGATTAAAGAAAGCACTCCTCGCGATTGTAATCGGACACCTCATCGGCGGTGGCCTCATGTATCTGGCGGGACTCATCGGAGCCAGAACCCAGCGCAGTGCTATGGAAACGGTCAAAATGTCTTTCGGTGAAAAAGGCGGACTTCTCTTCGCCTCGCTCAACATCATGCAACTCGTCGGATGGACGGCCTTGATGATCGCGGCGGGCGCAGTTGCAGCCAATTCTATCTTTCCGACCGATAGCGCAATCTGGGCTGTAGGACTTGGTGCCTTGATCATCCTTTGGATTTTCGTTGGAATCGGCAACATTGCAAAGCTCAGCCTCGTCACGATGGCGGCACTCTTCGCGTTGTCGCTCCTGATGAGCAAAATCATTTTTGCCAGTGGCAGTGTCCAGACCTTGACCCCAGAAGGCATGTCCTTCGGCAGTGCAGTTGAACTCTCGGTCATCATGCCGCTTTCGTGGTTGCCGCTGATCTCGGACTACACACGATCCGCAACCCAAAAGCCAAGGCTCGTCACCTTCACCGGTGTCGCCGTTTATTTTCTGGCGAGCTGCTGGATGTATGCCATCGGCGTCGCCGCAGCGATCTTCACGGGAAAGTCCGATGTCGCTGAAATCATGACCGCAGCAGGATTTGGGATTGCTGCGGTGCTTGTGGTTGTCGCCTCAACGGTCACTACGACCTTTCTGGACGTCTATTCGGCAGGCGTCAGTGCCGTCAGCCTCACGAAAAAGCTCAACGAAAAACACGTCGCCATCGTCGCCTGTCTTGCTGGAACTGCTCTTGCCATATTCACGCCCGTCTCGAAATTCGAGTCCTTTCTTTACCTCATCGGCTCAGTCTTCGCACCCATGATTGCCGTCATGATTGTCGATGCGTTTATCCTGAAGCGTAACCATGCGTCGCAACGCTTCAGCGTAACGGGCCTCGCGGTCTGGGCTGTTGGCTTCGCGGCCTACCGTTACCTCATGCATGCCGGATTTGAGACCGTCGTCGGCCTCACGGTTCCCGTGATGATCCTCACGGCGGTCGTCGCACTTTTGGTGGCGTTCATCATCAACCGATTAAACCTTATCCCACTGTCGCCCGTCGTTAATCGATTTTGACCGCACCTTCGAAGCCAATCGAGATCGGCACCTTGCTTTCATCCGCATTGCCTATCCCGTTCGGCTGGAGATCGATGCCGCGAAACTTCACGTAGAGAAAGTCGTTAACCTTGCCCACAGTCACGACGCCGCCTTTGGCGGTGCTGCCCCAGTTGCGAATCTTCTCCTCGCTCACGTCCGAAAACTCTATCTTCACCTTCTTCTGCTCTGGATTGGCGATCAGGCCCGCTTCGTAGACACCAACCGCTGGCGTGTCGGTTCCGAAGTCGAGCGACATCAATTGGAGTCCGGGGCTCGGTGTCACCGCGCTGAAAGAGTGGGTGGTCAGATTGAAGCCTCCTTTGAACTGATACCTGGGATTCGCTACACCGCCGAGCGTGGTCCGCACTTCGCCGAAGTTAAACCAGCCGTTGGGGCCGGCATAGAGCGCTTTCTTTGGATTCGTGTAGCGATCGTCGCTTGCGGGCGGCACGTTGCTCCAGGTGTCGTCCGCTTTGGAAACCTGCGCGTTCGAGACTATTACGACTGCCGCTAAGAGTGTCATCAGAAGTGATTTGTTCATTCTCGATATTTCCTTTTCGTTAGTAAGACCCATCTCAATTAGGTTTAGTGCTGTCTCCCATATAGAGAGGCAGTCTATACCCATCCGAGTTAAGATGTCAACAGGAGAATCAAAAAAACTACATGACTCCGAATTGTAACACAGACCGTAAGCTGGCCTGTCACCCATCGGCTGTATGAGCTGATCTAGAGAATCAGGAGATCGCCCCGTCCGGATTTCGTAAGTTCGTGCCGCCTGTTCAATTGCTGAGATCGCTACTCGCGTTGGCCTCACGCGAATTACACCCGCGCGGGCGACCGGCTATCGCAACACTTATTCTTCCCACAAACGAGTTAGTCGACATTGGAAAGGGAAAGTAAAAAAGGGCTACGAGAATAAAAATTATCATGTTTGCATGCTCCGTTTTCGGTACTATAAGCTTAGCGAACTTTGCGAATCCCTTGCGCCCTTGGCGTTAAAAATTTAACCGCAACGAACGCTAAGTTTACGCAAAGACCCCAAAAGATTCAGAACGGATTCACTGAATGCTCACTCAAACTTTGATATTTCCAATTCGTCTGACCCGTCGGACAAGTCTAACTCGTCGGACACGTCTGACCGGATTGACCCATGACGCACCGAATGGGGCCTCAGCGGCCCATTTACTGCGCTGTCGTTTTCGATTCGTCCACGCGGAGCTTGTCGAGATAATCCTGATCCTCCTTACTCAGCAAGGTTCTGCTGAGTTGGATTTTGCTCCC